>DATJJI010000062.1:0-2090 GCA_035492275.1 Mucilaginibacter sp. | reverse complement strand
GCGCTGTCATGGTTTATTTAGGCGGATTGTTAATGGATGCACATATCAGCCTATCCATTATTTACCAGGTATCGGCAGTGTTCATGATACTGGCAGCCTGGTCATTGCTTCGTATCAAAATTGTCAAAGCTTAATATAAATGGTTTTGCTTTAACCAATTGTAACAGCGATCCATCCATTTGTCGGTAGTGGTTGGGTTATCCATACCGAAGCCGTGGCCACCTTCCTGGTAGATGTGTATCTCGGCTTTAACACCATGCTTTTGGAGGGCTATAAAATAGTTGACGCTGTTGGCTACAGGTACAATCTTATCGTTAGCAGCCTGAACTAAAAACGCCGGAGGGGTGTCGGCAGTAACTTGTAATTCGTTAGAGTATTCTTTCACTTTTTCCGGCGGTGCGTTCTCGCCAATCAAAGCCTTTTTTGAACCTTTATGCAAAATGCTGTCTCTGAAAGATATTACGGGGTAAATCAGCAATGAAAAACTGGGGCGCAGATTAATGTGGTTAGGATTATCAATAACTGCTGTTTTATAATGGGTAGATAAAGTCGACGCTAAATGACCGCCGGCTGAAAATCCCATAATACCGACTTTAGCTGTATCAATGTGCCATTCAGGCGCCCGCTCGCGCACTATTTGTATGGCACGCTGCGCATCCTGCAACGGGCCGATTTCCCGGTTAAGCATAATCGCATCGCTCGGCAAACGGTATTTCAAAACAAACGCTGCAATGCCATGTGCGGCAAAATTGCCGGCCACGCGGGCGCCTTCATCATTCACCACTAAATAAGAATAGCCGCCACCAGGGCAAATAATTACAACTGTGCCATTGGCTTTTCCGGCATCGGGCAAGAATGCGGTAAGCGTTGGAGTGGTAACCCTGCTTACTTTGCCCCTTTTTGAGGTGGTATCATTCAACTCATGCACATTATTGGGCTTGGAGTTGGGGACAATTTTATATAGCGGGATGACGGTTTGCGCGTTACCGGGTAAAGCAGCAATCAATAATATGGCAAGTATTGTTATCCTTTTCATACTGGTTTTATTGGAAAATCAAATATAAAATTAATTCGTTATTATGTAGAACATAATGATATATTTGATGGCCAGGCTTTAAATCGCTCAATAATGAAAAAGAAATTACTTGTATTGACCCAATGCGGCTTTGCTGTTTTATTTTTTTGGCTGATAGGTCTATCGCCCGCAAAAGCTGCCGTTGGTGATACGCTACGCTATATTTATAAGCCCGGCGACAATGACTATGCCTGTTTCCGTATTCCGGCGATTATTACCACAAAAAGCGGGATGCTGCTGGCCTTTGCCGAGGGCCGCAAAATAAATTGCGGCGACTCGGGCGACATTGATCTGGTTTTAAGACGATCGGCAGATGGGGGCAAAAGCTGGAGCGCTATGCAGGTGGTTTGGAGCGATTCGACCAATACCTGTGGCAACCCGGTACCTATTCAGGATCAGTCAACCGGAAAGATATGGTTGGTTAGCACCTGGAATTATGGTGCCGATCACGAAAAACAAATTAACGCCCAAACCAGTAAATACGGGCGCCGGGTTTTTGTGCTTTCATCTGACGATGAGGGTAAAAGCTGGTCGCTCCCCCGTGAAATTACCAATGACGTAAAACTACCCGGCTGGACATGGTACGCTACCGGTCCTTGTCACGGTGTGCAAATATCTGCCGGAAAATATAAAGGCCGATTGGCAGTGCCTGTTAACCACGTAGAATTTGATACGAAAAAAAACTTTGTGCACATTATTTATTCAGACGATCACGGTAAAACCTGGAAACTGGGCGATAACACTCCCCAGGCCGGTACCAATGAAGCAACGCTGGCCGAGATTGCCAAAGGCGATTTAATGCTGAATACGCGTAATTCTGACCGTAAAAAAAGAACGCGGTTGGTAGCCACCAGCACCAACGGCGGCCAAACCTGGAGCGATGTTACTACGGATACTACTTTGATTGAACCCATTTGCCAGGGCAGTTTATTAAATTATCAGTTAAGTAAAAAACGGTCGGTACTGCTGTTTATCAACCCTGCTAATAAAACCGCCCGCGCTAATATAACTCTGC
>DATJJI010000061.1:0-10223 GCA_035492275.1 Mucilaginibacter sp. | reverse complement strand
ATCGAAATTTTAAGGCGTATGCCTCATTTTGGGGGCGGTTTATTATTGAACGACGATAATATTCTTATTAATGGAAGAAATAATACAATCTATTACATAATGTATACGGTTGACGGCAATTAACCCGACTACACAACGGTTTACCCGGAAAAAAATACAGAATATACCTGCAAGTGTACACTCCTTACTACTGCCTTTTGCAATACAGTTCTGTTTTAATATACACTTTTAAAATTTCGTAAAATATTTTTTGTTGCTGTAAAATGCTTATTTACAGCAAAATACATGCTATTGTAAAAATAATCTGAGTTATTGATGACTTTTTTATGGCCGGACAAGAATCTTGGCATTTAATTGGAATAGTAATTATCAAATCATCAATATTACCAATATGATTGTTGAAGATAAAAAAAAGGATAAGGAAGAAAAGGAATGGGAGAATCCCGTTGAGCCTGATAAAACTTCGGATGACCGCGACAAGGAACAATTGTTAAGGCAATACAAGGAAGCAAAACGCAGGCATGATAACCTTACTGATAGTGATGATAACGAAACTAAAAAAGAAAATTAAAAAATTAAGACCATGAAGAATAACCAAAAACCGGCAATAAGCAAATTAGTGGCACGCTTTGATGATGAATTGCGCGCAATTATTATGAATGATCTGAAAATGATAAAATCCGCTAAGAACAGATTTTTAAGAGCCGTTAAAAATGAGCAATTATCAGTAGCGTGAATAAATAAAATATTAACCTAAAACAAAACATCTACCTATGAAAACCTATAATAAACCAGCAACAAGTAAATTACTTTCACGCTTTGATAACGAATTGAAGAATATTTTAATGGCCGACCTGAAAGCTTTAAAAGAAAAAGGCCAATTTACGAGCAATCACCAGTCAGCACAAAAAAAGGCTGCCTGATCAACATATATACATCTACCTATAAAAATCTACTACCTATGAAAACGATAGAGCCCCGCAGTTTGCGAGGCTCTATTTTTTTGTGCTGTATTTAACAATTAAAGCAGCAGTTTTGGCCGACGCGCCCGGCTCGCCCATTTTTTTATCCAGCTCTTTATAATCATCCAGTATTTTTTGGCGGTAATCGCGGTCGTTCAATAGCAGGTCGAGCTCGGCGCCCATGCTGGCCGGCGTACAATCCTGCTGAATAAGCTCATGCACCACACCATTGTTCATGATCAAATTAACCAGCGAAATGTATTTTATTTTTACCACCATGCGTGCTATCGCCATTGATACCGGGCTTGATTTATAAACTACAATTTGTGGCACATGAAACAAAGCCGTCTCTAAAGTAGCGGTTCCTGAGGCTACAATAGCAGCGCAGGCATTACTTAAAATATCATAAGTAACGTTAAACAGAACAGGTATAGGCTTTCCTTTTAAATATTGGTCATAAAAGTCCATATTAAAAGATGGCGCGCCGGCTATTACGAATTGGTATTCGGGATATTGGTCGGCCACGTTGAGCATGCCCGGTAGCAAATTGTTGATCTCCTGCCTGCGGCTGCCGGGTAAAAGGGCAATGATCTTTTTTTCGGTGAGCTTATTTTTTTGCAGAAAATCAGGAGCGGGCTTAAATGCTGAAACCGCATCCAGTAACGGATTGCCTACATAATCAACATCCATTCCCCATTCTTTATAAAAATCAACCTCGAACGGCAGTATGCAAAACAAATGATCGACGATCTTTTTTATTTTGAGTACGCGCTTTTGGTTCCAGGCCCAAACTTTTGGCGATATATAATAATAAACCGGCAGGTTATTCTGCTTGGCAAAGGCCGCGATCTTTAAATTGAACCCGGGGAAATCTATCAGTATTAAAACGTCGGGATGATAAGCGGCGATGTCACTTTTGCAGGCGACCAGGTTTTTTAAAATAGAGCGCAGGTTGGCAGCCACTTCAAAAAAGCCCATATAGGCCATATCGGCATAATGCTTTACTAAGGTGCCGCCCTCGGCCTGCATCAGGTCGCCGCCAAAAAAGCGGAACCCGGCTTGCGGGTCCAGCTTTTTCAGTTCCTTCATTAAATTGGCCCCATGCAGATCGCCCGAGGCTTCGCCGGCCACCAGGTAATATTTCATAAGGCTTTTGTATTTTGATGCATTAAAGCAAAAATACGAGTGTAGGCAGTATTTCGGCTATTTATTTTTGTTTACTGGTAACTAAGCGTTAAACTTCCAGCTATTCAGCACCGGTATGGCATGGTGTGCCGTCATATCAAATTGTATGGGCACTACCGATACATAGTTGTTATTTAAAGCCCATGAGTCGGTATCTTCGCCATTATCATTAAGCTGAAAAACGCCGGTTAGCCAATAGTAAGGGCGTTTATAAGGGTCAAGGCGCTCATCAAACTCTTCGGCCCATTTGGCATTGGCCTGGCGGCAAATTTTTATACCTTTTATATGTGCCCCTGCCGGGAAATTTACATTGAGCAAGGTGGCGGTAGGCAAACCATTGGCTAAAACCTGTAAAGCAATTTCTTTAACATATTTGGCGCAATGGCTAAAATCGGCATCCAGGTTATAATCATCCAATGAAAAACCAATGGATGGAATGCTCTCGATAGCCCCCTCGACCGCTGCCGACATGGTGCCCGAGTACAATACATTGATGCCATTATTTAAACCATGATTAATGCCCGATACACAAAGATCAGGCTTATTGCCTTTAAAAATTTTGGTAACGGCCAACTTCACACAATCAACCGGGGTGCCGCTGCAGCGGTACATTTCTACACCTTCGTAAATGTCAACCTTATCTAAACGCAGCGGTTTGCCAATGGTTATAGCGTGCCCCATGCCCGATTGCGGACTGTCCGGAGCTACCACTACTACGCGGCCAATGGTTTTCATTACGTCCATTAAGGCTTTAATGCCGGGGGCGGTAATGCCGTCGTCGTTTACTACTAATATGTTTGGCTTTTTCATTGAGGCGAAATTAAGGGTTATAATTTAGACTCAAGAATAAAGACTGAATTTTGAATGGGGTATATCGCAATAAAAAAGCCTCCGGATTATCCGGAGGCTTTTTGTTACAAATCGTTCAGCCATTTAACCAGTTCATCGCGGCCCTTGCCGGTTTTTTGCTGGAGCTTGCCTAAAAGTTCGTCGTCTTTACCTTCTTCGCGGATCAGGTCGTCATCAGTCAGATCGCCGTAAGCCTGTTTTACTTTTCCTTTTATCTCGTTCCAGGCACCTTTTAATTTTAAATCGCTCATAATGTTTTTTGTTAGATGTATTGATTAAACAGTTGAAAGGTGTGTTGGTTTCAAATTATTTGTTTGTGATAATACTAAAAAGGGAGTAGATGCTTGGAATATAATTTACTTTAATTTAGGGGCTTTCTGGATGAATTTGCCACATAATCATACCAGGCTTGCACAATTACTAAAAAATCTTGTGTTGATAAAGAAAAGTCCGGCAGTACGGTTTCATCGTCATAATAGATACTGCTATTTTCATACATTTTAGTTATCGTTTTGGTAACGACCGCAAGTTGAAAACCGTTTGTTTCAAATTCTATTTTAGAAATTTTAGAATCGTTCAACACTGAATCAATTCCACTCAATAAAGCATTAATGTCATAAAACCGGTAGTGCAGTCCAATAATCGCCGATAATGTCCAATTTATGGTAGATATTTTATTATAAAGAGGGTCATTTAGCGGAGTACTAAATTGTATTTTATATTCATTTAAAACGTTCTTCATAAAAGATTAGGAAAAGCATATATGTATTAACTCTTTTTCTTACAAAGCTCCCGCCTTGATCTCCTCAACCACAGCCGGATCAAGCAGGGTAGAAGTATCACCCAAATTACTGGTATCCCCCTCGGCTATCTTTCGTAAAATTCTTCGCATAATTTTGCCGGAGCGTGTTTTGGGCAATCCGCTTACAAACTGAATTTTATCAGGCTTGGCAATGGCGCCAATAATGCGGGTAACGGTTGCTAATATATCTTTGCGGGTAAGGTCTTCGTCGGTGTTTTTATTGGGCGATACGACGAACGCGTACACACCTTGTCCCTTAATATCATGCGGGTATCCCACTACTGCTGATTCGACCACGGTGCTGTGCATATTGATGGCATTCTCTACCTCGGCGGTGCCAATGCGGTGGCCCGATACGTTTAACACATCATCTACCCGGCCGGTAATGCGGTAATAACCATTTTCATCGCGCATACAGCCATCGCCGGTAAAATAAAGATCAGGGTAGGTGGCAAAGTAAGTGGTACGGCAACGCTCGTGGTCGCCATAGGTGGTCCGCAGCATCCCTGGCCACGGGAACTTGATGCACAGGTTGCCATTTACCCCGTTGCCTTTTATCTCTTCGCCATGTTCATCAACCAAAATAGGCTGAACGCCCGGTAAAGGCAGGGTAGCAAAGCTTGGTTTTAACGGTGTAACGTTAGCAATAGGCGATATCATAAATCCGCCGGTTTCTGTTTGCCACCAGGTATCAATAATGGGGCAATGGCCATGGCCTATCTTTTCATCAAACCAGTGCCAGGCCTCCTCGTTGATAGGTTCGCCAACTGATCCTAATTTGGTTAACGAGCTCAGGTTCTTGTTTTTTACCGCCTCGTCGCCAAAACTCATTAATGAGCGAATAGCCGTTGGGGCAGTATATAATATGTTTACCTTAAATTTTTCTACAATTTCCCATAAGCGGCCCGGCCCCGGGTAGGTAGGGATACCTTCGAACATAATGCTGGTTGCGCCCTGAGTAAGCGGGCCATAGCAGATGTAAGAGTGCCCGGTTATCCAGCCAATATCCGCTGTGCAAAAATATACTTCGCCGGGCTCATACTGGAAAGCCGTTTTAAAAGTATAACCCGTATAAACCATGTAGCCGCCGCAGGTATGTACTACGCCTTTAGGTTTACCGGTAGAGCCAGAGGTGTAAAGAATAAACAGCATATCCTCTGCATCCATTTCTTCGGCAGGGCAATCTATGTTTCCCTGTGTTTCTACTTTGGTAATTTCATCTTCCCACCACACGTCGCGGCCCTTTATCATGGCAACAGGCGTACGGGTGCGGGTAAGCACAATTACTTTTTGCACCGATGGGCACTGAACCAGCGCGTCGTCAATAATTGATTTTAAGGGCACTTCTTTATTTCCTCTGAAACTGCCATCGGCCGTGATCACAATATTACAGGTAGCATCCTGTATACGGTCGGCGATGGATTGTGCCGAAAATCCTCCAAAAACAACAGAATGAATGGCGCCAATACGGGCACAGGCTAAAACTGCTATAGCCAGCTCAGGCACCATGGGCATATAAATACATATACGGTCGCCTTTTTTTGCGCCATTGTTTTTAAGCACGTTGGCAAACTGGCAAACCTTGCTATGCAGCTGGCGGTAAGTTAATATGCGGTGATTTTCTTTTGGTTCGTTCGGTTCCCAGATAATGGCGGGTTTATCGCCCATGGTATCCAGATGCCTATCCAAACAATTCTCGGTAATATTTAAAGTAGCGCCCTGAAACCATTTTACCCGCGGCTCTTTAAAGTTCCATTCTAATACCTTATCCCACTTTCTCTTCCACAAAAAGTTATCGGCAATGCCGGCCCAAAACTCTTCGGGCTGGTCAACGCTATGTTTATATATGTCTTTATATTGATCGAATGATGTAATTTTCATAATGGGTCTCAAGTATTATTTTGTTGTTTACTTCATTTAAAATTGGTGGTGTAAATTACAATTTTCCCTATAAAACATTTAAACAAAAAAGAATTTGAAAATAATTAAGCGCCCTATTGAATATTTGAGTTAAAATCCTGATATTTGCAAACTCTTTTAACAAAAGGGGCGAATATTAAACAGAATTGTCATGTCAAGAATTTGTGATCTAACAGGAAAAGGGTCTATCGTTGGTAATAACGTTTCTAACTCAAACGTTAAAACTAAACGAAGATTTCACCCAAACTTAAAGCTTAAAAGGTTTTATATCCCTGAAGAAGATAAATGGATAACCTTAAAGGTATCTACATCAGCTGTGAAAACTATCAGCAAAAACGGTATAACAGCTTGTATCAACAAGTTTGTAAAAAAAGGATATATATAGTAGTTGATTGGTGAGTAGAGAATAGTGAGTAGTCATTGTTTTCTGTTTAACAATTAACCATAAAAAAATAAGAAGATGGCTAAGAAAGGTAATAGAGTTCAGGTAATTTTAGAGTGCACCGAGCACAAGGCAACCGGCATGCCGGGTATGTCACGTTACATTACCACCAAGAACAAAAAGAACACAACCGAAAGACTGGAGATGAAAAAATTCAACCCGGTTTTAAGAAAAGTAACTGTACACAAAGAGATTAAGTAAGAATAGTTATTAAGTTAATGAGTTATTAAGTGTAATGCTGATAACCAATAACTGATAACCCAATAACAAAACGACATGGCAAAGAAAGTAGTTGCAACCCTAAAAACAGGTCAGGGTAAAGAATATTCAAAAGTTATTACAATGACTAAATCGCCTAAAACCGGCGCTTACTCATTTAAAGAAGCTATTGTACACAACGATCACGTTAAAGACGCGATCAACCAGGCAAAAAACCAGTAATAAGTTTTTAAAAAATATTAAAAGCCGTCTTGTTGTAACGAGAGGGCTTTTTTTGTTAGAGCCTCACCCCCGCCCTCTCCAAAAGAGAGGGAGATAAAGGCTTAATAATAGTTGAACCAGTTGTTTTATATTTAACAAAAAAAATAAAAGTCCTCTCCTTTGTAGAGGATTTAGGTGAGGCCATGGGATTATTTGATTTTTTTAAGAAGAAAGAAAGCACGCCGCAGGAGCAACAGGTGCTTGATGCCGGTTTAGAAAAAACCAAGGATAACTTTTTTTCAAAAATTACCAAAGTTATTGCCGGTAAATCAACCGTTGACGATGATGTGCTGGATGAATTGGAAGAGGTGTTGGTAACATCAGATGTCGGCGTACAAACCACGCTGAAAATTATTGACCGAATACAGGCCCGCGTAGCCCGCGATAAATATGTAAGCACCGCTGACCTGAACGGCTTATTGCGCGACGAGATACAACAACTGCTTGCCGAAAATAACAGTAACGATTTTTCGAGTTTTGAATACGGTACCCATAAGCCTTATGTAATTATGGTGGTTGGCGTTAACGGTGTGGGTAAAACTACTACTATTGGCAAGCTGGCCCATAAATTAAAACAGGCCGGTAACCAGGTGGTATTAGGCGCTGCCGATACATTCCGCGCCGCGGCGGTTGATCAGATCAAGCTTTGGGGTGAACGTGTAGGCGTAAAGGTTGTAGCACAAGCCATGGGTTCCGATCCGGCATCGGTGGCTTTTGATACCTTAAAATCGGCGGTTGCTGCCGGCGATGATGTGGCTATAATTGACACCGCGGGCCGTTTACATAATAAAGTAGGCCTGATGAACGAGCTTACCAAAATTAAAAACGTAATGCAAAAGGTAGTGCCCGGCTCACCGCACGAGATACTACTGGTGCTGGATGCATCTACCGGGCAAAACGCTATTGAGCAATGCAAACAATTTACCGAAGCTACTGCGGTTAATGCCCTGGCTTTAACTAAATTGGATGGTACAGCAAAAGGCGGCGTAGTAATAGGTATATCAGATCAGTTTAAAATACCGGTAAAATATATAGGCGTAGGCGAAGGCATGGATCATTTACAGTTGTTTGACCGGAAAGCTTTTGTGGATTCGTTATTTAAAAACTAAAAAGAAAGCGTCATTGCGAGCGATAGCGTGGCAATCTCTACACATGCAAATCAATATGTCTGTCGTTTAGAGATTGCCACGTCGTTTCACTCCTCGCAATGACGAAGGGAAATATGAGGACGAAAGAAATAAACAAGCTGATAATAGCTAAAAAACCAAGAGTTAATGTAGTAACCTTAGGATGTTCTAAGAATATTTACGACTCTGAAATTTTAATGGGTCAGCTTAAAGGCAATGCTTTTGATGTGGTGCATGAGGCTGAAAAGGTGGGTAAGGATGATATCATCGTCATAAACACCTGCGGTTTTATTGATAATGCCAAGCAGGAATCTATCGATACCATATTACAATACAGCGAACTTAAAGATCAGGGTAAAGTAGGTAAGGTAATTGTTACCGGCTGCCTGAGCGAACGCTATAAGCCCGAGCTGGAAGCCGAGATTACTAATGTTGATGCCTACTTCGGTACTAATGATCTGCAAAATTTATTAAGCTCGATAGGCGCTAACTACAAACATGAACTGATAGGTGAGCGGTTGTTAACCACGCCATCACATTTTGCTTACTTTAAAATTGCCGAAGGCTGTAACCGTCCATGTTCATTTTGCGCTATCCCTTTAATGCGCGGCAAGCACTTAACTACGCCGATTGAAGACCTGGTTAAAGAGGCGCAAAAATTAGCCAAAAACGGCACTAAAGAATTGATACTAATTGCCCAGGACCTGACCTATTATGGCCTTGATCTGTACGGTAAACGTAATTTAGATGAACTGCTGCGCAGGATATCAGACGTGAATGGTATTGAGTGGATACGCCTGCAATATGCCTATCCTTCAGGCTTCCCGATGGAAATATTGGATGTAATGAATGAGCGGGATAACATCTGCAAATACATGGATATGCCCTTGCAGCACATCAGCGATAATATGCTGAAATCAATGCGCCGCGGCATCACCAAACAAAAAACCATCGACCTGGTAAATGAAATTCGTGACCGTGTGCCGGGCATTGCCATGCGCACCACGCTGATAACCGGCTACCCCGGCGAAACAGAGCAGGATTTTGAAGAGATGAAGCAATGGGTAGAAGAAACCAAATTCGACCGCCTGGGCTGCTTTACCTACTCGCACGAAGAAAAGACGTACGCGCATTCCTTAGTTGATGATGTGCCCGAAGAAGTAAAGCAAGATCGCGCTGATGCCATCATGGAAATTCAGCAGGAAATATCGTTCGAAAAGAATCAGGAAAAAATAGGTAATACCTATAAAGTACTGATAGATAAAAAAGACGACGCCTATTTTATTGGCCGTACAGAATACGACTCGCCCGAGGTGGATAACGAAGTTTTAATTGACGCGTCTGTTGATTATGCCACTGTTGGCAGTTTTGTAAATGTAAAGATCGATACCGCGGAGGATTTTGACCTTTATGGACATATTGTAAAATAAGCACCTTTTAGCAGGCTGATTGTTTGTTTTAAAATATTAAAGTCTAAATTCGATTTCGGTTTTTAAAACCGAACCGATGTTCGACAATTTGAATGCTAAATTCGAAATCGAACTTCCGAAATTCGAAATTAAAAATGGACGTTACCTGTATAAGCTATAAAGAAACGGGGTTCTTTTCACCCACAATTACTGATTACCTGGAAGATAAACCAGAATTAAAACCATTTTATAGCTACCGACCCACCCTTGAAGGTTTTGCCGATTTTTTAAAGAAAAAAAAGGTAATTGCCAACAGGGAATTACTGGCAGATACCATTGACGACCAATACCAGATCATTGTTCAATACGCCCGTATCTGGGACCCGGAGTTTATCGTTCCGGAATCTGTTCAACAAAACATCGAAAATTTAAGGCTCAGTAATACTTATACCATAACCACCGGCCACCAGTTGAATATATTTGCTGGACCGCTTTACTTTATTTATAAAATTGTTAGTGCAATTAAGCTGGCGCAACAGTTAAAAGAAAAGTTTCCGGATAAAAATTTTGTGCCCGTTTACTGGATGGCATCCGAGGATCATGATTTTGCCGAGATAAGTTATACTACCATAGGCGGTAAAAAAGTGCATTGGTGGCTGGAATCATCGGGCGCGACCGGCCGCATACACCCAGAAACCATGCGGCAGGCACTTAATCAATACAAAGGTGCTTTAGGCATGGAGCATCATGGGCCTGAATTGGCCGCGATTGTTGAAACGGCCTATACCCGGTTTGATAAGCTGGCCGATGCAACCCGGTATATGGTAAACGCATTGTTCGGCAGGTATGGCTTGGTTATTATCGATGCGGATAATCAGCGTTTAAAGCAGCAATTCGCCCCAATAATGGAGCGTGATATTATTGAGCAAAACAGTTTTAAAAATATCATTTCGACAAACGAGGAACTGACAAAACTTGGTGTACACATACAAGTTAACCCGCGCGAGATCAACTTTTTTTATATGAAGGGCAACTTGCGCGAGCGTT
>DATJJI010000060.1:0-17970 GCA_035492275.1 Mucilaginibacter sp. | reverse complement strand
AGCGTGATATGAACCAGGATTTTTATAATGTATTTGAAAACAATGAACAGGGATGGAAAAACTTTTATGCTGCATCATGCCAGTTAATTGCTGCTGATAAAAATTTTTACACCAGCTTTTGTATGAATTTTAACAAACCCGATAGTACGCTGATCAAATAACCAATTGAACATATATTACGTATAAGCTTATATTCGTTTTAACTTTAATGATTAATAATTACCCCTGATTATAATTATAAATGAAAAAATATTTATTCATTTGGTGCTTCTTTTTACTATCGGTTAAAGTTTTTGGCCAGCAATTTTCACAATACAATACCGGCTCGTTGTATGATTCGTTCGAGAACCCATCACAGCGATCATTTATTCCTGACACCAGCCGGCAATTTGCCTTCAACTTTTTTTTACCAAATTTTAGCGCCGATGTTTTTTTAACCGGAAACGCGCAGGCTGCATTAAAAACAAGGGCTTTTTCAAACTACTATAACACCGCCGATCTGCAAATAGGTAAAGGTTACTATAACCACGCGAGTTTTAACGCTAATTATTACTCGATCATGTTTAAGGTATTTACCAGCCTTAACGGCGACCAGGAAATAGGCTTTTCGCTTAATACCAAAGAGGAAGCAAGAGGAGTTTTAAGTGATGAGTCTATCGCTATATTTAACGGACCGACTAATTTCCCGAATAACAGCTATGATAATATTTTTAATGACGGATATCATTACCAGATATACCATCAGATCAGTGCGACCTATCGCGAACAGGTAACCAAACGCCTTTCGATAGGTGCCAAAATTAGCGCGTTATCGGGTATTACTTATAAAAGTATTTCGATAGATCAATCACATATTGATTTTGATAAACAACGCGACCAGGCAAGGGTTTACCTACAGGGTAGCGATTATACAAGTGGACTGCGCGAAGGCGAATCAAATATACACCGTGTGTTCCCTACCTTTTTAAACCCCGGAGCTTCAATAACTGTGGGTGCCTCTTATTTAGATGAGGGCGGCTTTAAATGGCAGGGCAATATAAAAGACCTGGGTTTTATACATTGGAACAGCCTTTCAACCATTAACCAGTTTAGAGGAGATACGGTAATCAGAGGCCTTTCATCTGCTCAGCGCGAAAAAAATATAACTACAGCCTTATCAAACATCACCTCATTTGAGCAACCTAATCATGGGTTTACTACCAAAACAAATGGACTGTTAGAGGTGAGCGTGAACAAAAACTACTGGCTGGATTATGATAAAGAATTCAAATTTTCACCAACGCTGATCGCGTCGAAGGAACTATTCTATTCTGGATTTACGGGTGCTTTGGTAGCCCCGCTTCAATACCATCATTACATTGTTACCCTCATATCATCCTATAACGATCTGCGGATGCTGAGCATAGGCGGGCAGCTTATGGTTAAAGCTCCCAACGCCGAGTTTTTTATAGGCAGCGAAAGGCTTTTCCAAACAATTAGCCTGATATCAACAGCTGCAAAGGGTAACGTAGGCAACCAAAATCAATTTGTAACCGGCCCGGGTACCTATAGCGGTGCTAATTTCTTTATAGGAGCATCATTCAAGTTCGGATCGATTATTGAGCACCCCATGAATGCCAGCACCATACCCGATGGCGAAAAAGGCTTTCTTGGCCGTTTATGGGAAAAATGGTTCCATAAAGACAAAAATTATTAAGCCTTCTTTTGGGTAACCAGGAAATCTTTCAGATAAAAAGGTTCAAAGTAAGCTACATCTTCAAAATCGCGTTCAGCAAATTTTTGAGCAGCTTTTTGGGTAATGTATTTTGCCGAGTTGGCAAAGTTGGTTAAAAATCGGGCGTTCGGATTTTTTCCTAATAGCTCACGGCATTTTTCGGCCCCGTCACCAAAAAACAATATCCTGTTATTTTGTAATTGCTCGCTAAAGCTGTTTTCGTCAATGATCTCGGCGGCGGTTGGTTTAATATTTTTGCCTGTAGCATCAAACAAGGCAGTATAAACTTCCATACGTCGTGCATCGATCATTGGGCAAAGTAATATTTTATTATCAATATTTTCTTCGGCCCTAATACCATCAGCCATAGCGGCTAATGTTTCAACAGCTATTAGCGGTTTATCCAACGCGTAACATAATCCTTTAGCAGTTGATATACCAATGCGTAAACCTGTATACGAACCCGGCCCACTGCTTACCGCTATGGCATCAATACTTTTATATTGAATACCTGCCTCTGCAATCAGTTCATTGATAAAAAGGGTGATGATCTCCGCGTGAATATTACGCTCGTCTATCTGCCGATAGGCCAAAACAACACCATCCTTTGCCAAAGCAACTGAACATACAGTGGTAGCGGTTTCAATTTGCAGTATAATCATTTGTCACTCGTCATTAGTCATTAGTCATTGGTTTTCTATATTGTCTATCAATGACTAATGACAAATTCACTAATTACTATTAAGGTACCGGGTCATGGCCGTGGCCCCCCCAGGGATTACAACTCGCAATGCGTTTAATGGTTAACCATCCGCCTTTAAAAGCACCGTGTTTTTTTATAGCCTCAACTCCGTATTGCGAGCAGGTAGGCGTGTAACGACATGATGCCCCGGTAAGCGGTGATATAAAATATTGATATATGCGTATCAATAATACAAATACTGAACCTATAACAGTTTTAATCAGATTCGCTATCGCTCTCATTTCACTAATTCAACACCAAGCTGCGATAGCAATTTTTGCATTTTTTTTTCTATCAGCTCGTAATCAGCGATTTCTTTACCGATATATCCCACTGATAGCACGATCTTTTTATCGGCGCCTGCAAGCACATCATACAATCGCTGCTGCTTATTTAGCCTGTAGGCCTCACGCATGCGCCGCTTTATTAAATTACGGTCAACAGCACGTTTATAGCGTTTTTTTGATACAGAAAATAAAATTTGCGCGGGCGATGACTGCGGTTCGTCAATAAATAACCACGAAGCTTTAAAGGGGTAACATAAAAAAGAAGAACCGTTATGAAAAAGACTATCAATAAGTCTTTTGTTACATAACCGTTCTTCTTTTTTAAAAGTTTGCATAGTTACTGCTTATGAACCGTAATTGAATATAAACAGTTCAGTCCCCAATAACAGAGAAATAACCGAATATCTATGCTTTATGGCGACCTTCGCTTGATACAGTTAGTTTTTTTCTGCCTTTAGCTCTTCTGGCTGCTAATATTCTTCTACCGTTAGCAGTTGACATGCGCTCACGGAATCCGTGTTTATTTCTTCTTTTTCTTTGAGAAGGCTGAAACGTTCTTTTCATGACTTTTTATTCTATTTGTTTTTTTTAAAACAAGAGCGCAAATGTAGTGTAATTATTTAGTTTTTCAAACACACTATTGAAAAAAGTTCACAGATAATGATCCATAATATATAGCCAATAAACGGGCAATACTATAAACCATTATCCATGAACCATGAACGTTGTTATTTTTTCGCTAACAGATCGCGTATTTCGGTCAGTAAAGTTTCTTCTTTTGTTGGAGCCGGATCTTCTGCTGGTGCAGCTACCTCCTCTTTTTTCATGGAATTAATGCCCTTAACAATCAAGAAAATACAGAACGCCACGATAATAAAATCTATAATATTATTGATAAACAACCCGTAATTAATAGCTGTTTCGGGTGTTTTATCAACCGCGGGCTTTAAAACGTATTTCAGGTCTTTAAAATCAATACCACCGGTAAGCATACCTATAGGCGGCATAATAATATCGTTTACCAGCGAGGTAACAATTTTGCCAAAAGCAGCGCCAATAATAACGCCGACAGCAAGGTCAACAACGTTGCCACGCATGGCAAACTCTTTAAATTCTTTTCCAATAGCCATAGTTAATGAGTTAGTTTTAATAAAGTTATTAATTAAATACATTCCCCGGCAAACAAATATTTCTTTTTCGCATTTACTTTTTAAATGTTTTCCTTTTAATTCATGTATAAAGTTATAGGTAATTCATGTAGATTTGCCTTGTCTAATTATGCTTAAACAAAATCTTCAGCAAAAGCTTTTACAAAAACTGTCGCCGCAGCAAATACAATTTATAAAATTGTTGCAGGTGCCTACTGTTTCTTTGGATACCCGTATCAAAGAAGAACTGGAAGAAAACCCGGCGCTTGAAGATCTGAGTTTAACCAATCTGAACGAGCCCGAAGAACAATACCCCGACCACGACCCTGACGACGACAATTACAACAACGATGAAGAGCGCGGCGAAACAGACGAATTTAACATTGACGATTACCTGCAGGAAGATAACGTAAACGAATACGGCTCACGCTATGACCAAAATGGTGATGATGAAGATGACCGTAAAGAAATACCTATTGCCGTACAAAGTTCATTCTTTGAACTTTTGCAATCGCAACTGGATATGCTTCCCCTGTCTGATAAAGACTTTAAGATAGCCAACCAGATCATTGGCAGTCTGGATGATGACGGCTACCTGCGCAGACCCATAACCTCGCTTACCGACGACCTCGCATTTTCACAAAATGTAATGGCCGAGGACGAGGAAGTGGAAGATATGCTAAAGGTAATACAAAGCTTTGACCCTCCGGGTGTTGGCGCGCGTACCTTGCAGGAATGCCTGTTGATACAATTGCGTAAAAAAGACGTCAATGACCCAATCATAAAAAAAGCCATTATGGTTGTTGAAGACCATTTGGACGAGTTTACCCGTAAGCATTATGATAGGCTGGAAAAATCATTAAACATGACCTCCATCGAGTTACGTGGTGTGGTTAATGAGATTTTAAAGCTTAACCCCAAACCCGGCGACTCGAACGAGATCAACACCAAACAGATGCAGGTGATCCCTGATTTCCATATCAAGAATAGCGATGGCGTGCTGATATTAACCCTAAACTCAAAAAATGCGCCTGAGCTTAGGGTAAGCCGTTCGTACCAGGAAATGTTTCAGCATTATGACAAGGCGTCGCAAAAGGATAAGAAACTAAAAGAGGCCGTACAGTTTGTAAAACAAAAACTCGACTCGGCCAAATGGTTCATTGATGCTATTAAGCAGCGCCAGCAAACGTTGCTGAAAACCATGAATGCGATCATGCAATACCAATATGAGTTTTTCCTGACCGGTGATGACAAAAACCTGAAACCGATGATATTGAAGGATATTGCCGACCGTATAGGTATGGACATTTCGACCGTATCGCGTGTAGCCAATTCAAAGTACGTACAAACCGAGCATGGCACTTATTTATTAAAATCTTTCTTCTCGGAAGCCATCCAGACCGAAAGCGGCGAAGAGGTTTCAAATAAAGAAGTTAAAAAGATACTGGAAGAACACATCGGAAAAGAAGACAAGCGCCATCCCCTGGCTGATGAAAAACTGACCGAAATACTAAAAGACGCGGGTTACAACATTGCCCGTCGTACTGTTGCCAAATACCGTGAGCAAATGAATATCCCGGTAGCAAGGTTGAGGAAGGAATTGTAGGTTAGTGATTAGAGAATAGTTAATTAGTGATTAGTTTTCTATTTCCGGTTTAACTAATCTCTACTCTCTAACCACTAATCACTGCCGAAGGCACTAAAATCCATGCTGCGGGCAAGTCACTTTATAACGGTTATTCAGCAATAGGCCTATAACAATTTCGTGTGTACCGTTACTAACTGTGTTTAATGATGAGGTAGTAATATCATACGAATAACCTACGTTGATGAACGAGCTCAGGTTAAATCCAGCCAAAACCCCAAACGAATCGCCGTGACGGTATGAGCCGCCCAGCCAGAATTTATCCTGGAAAGAAGCCTTTAAGTTAACATCATACGTTAAGGGCACAGGTTGTATTTCTTTTATCAGGAATGAAGGTATCAGCGTAATATCATCCGACATATAGACTTTGGTACCCGCGGTTAAAAAATAATGCGGAACAGTTTTACTTACATCAACCGATGTATTTGAAGTACTGAAATACAGATTGGTAGGTAATATTTGCTGTACCGAAAGCCCGACATAATAATCGGATGAGTACAGCCACGCTCCTACGCCCAGGTCAGGTTTCCACTGGCTGTTATTACCATTGCTGATGGCCGGATCAAGCGGTGTGGCCAGGGTGATTTGCGAAGTATTTAAACTGATATGGTTAATACCGGCCGATACGCCTACAGCAAGATTTAAGCGCGGAGCTAAACCCAGGTGATAAGCATATGAAGCATCAATATTAGTTTGCGTAATGGGCCCGGCCTTATCAGTCACTACAGTAAAGCCAATGCCATGATGTGGCTCGGCTGCCTGGTAGTTTTGTGTATATGACCTGCTTGATGGGTTAACGCCGCCATATGCCGGCGACGCGGTAGCATCACCATTAATAAAATCCTGGCCCAAAGGCGCATTAACCGATATAAAACTGGTAACCGGGGCCCCTTCAAGACCTGTCCACTGGCTGCGGTAACCCAACTTGGCATCGGTATAGTTTTCAATACCTGCAACAGCCGGATTCAGTAAAAAGTTATTGAATACATATTGGGTATACTGCGGCAATTGTTGGGCGGTAGCCGAATGGATGCTCAAAAGAATAAAGACAGAGAAATATAAATATCTATTTATTAACAACTTACACCACATGTATTATCTATCCAAATTGTTTTAAGGTTTATGACCGGCATTGTTAATAAGCGATGACAAAAACATCTCCCCCTTTTAATTATTACACTACCAACGCAATTTGCCGTCTAATATACCTTTTCTAAAATTATCTGTAATACAGTTATCTATAAATATTTAACTGTTCATCTCCTGTTAATTTACCTGATGATGGTTACATGCCCAGATATAGGCTTGCGTCCGCTTCCCGGGCTAATGATGTAATAATAGGTCCCAACCGGAACATCAGCTCCTTTATAGCGCCCATCCCAGGCAATGGGGTATCCGTTCGAGAAATATATTTTTTCGCCATAACGATTAAATATTTCGATAGTGCAATTAGGGTATGAGCTTAAATATTTTATCTCCCAGGTATCATTTATACCATCGCCGTTAGGTGTAAATGTATTAGGCACTACCGGCGCTTTCAAAACGCTCACCAACACCTGTGCAGTTGCCGAGCATCCTTTATCGGATGTTACGGTTAAAGTATAGCTAGTATTTGTTGTGGGGCTGGCTATCGGGCTGGCCACATTATCCTGGCTAAGCCCTGCCGCCGGTGTCCATTTATAAGTAATACTACCATTACTTATGGCGGATGTTGGCGTTAATGTAACCTGGCCGCCTTCAAGTACCGTATATTCAGCAGGCAACGAAACGCTTGGTGTTGCATTTACTGTTACCTGGAAACTGGTGGCATATGTACAGCCGGTTGCCGGAGCTGTAAATACATAATTAATGGTAAACGTACCTGTTCCTGAAACTTTAGGATCAAACAAACCGGTTGGTGATATGCCGGTACCGCTGAATACACCTGTACCATTATATATGCCTTTATTTTCAACGATCTGAACGGCCGCGTCTGACTGGCATAAGGTTACCGGCCCGGCAATTACATTGCCATACAATGTTAAAGCAATAGTTGGGTTAGCATATATAACAACGCTTTTATACATGGTGCTCACGCAGCTACCACCCGAGTAGGCATCCATGCGTATATTATAGGTTTGCTGTGCCGGGGTATTAAATAAGCCATAGCTATGGTGATATTTTTTATCGGCTGGCATATTAATGGTGGTATAAGTTTCAGAAACACCGGGATGGCTATTATAATCATAATACCAAACCACTTTGGTTACTTTACCAAAATCAACTGTCGATCGGTCATCAAAAATAATATCGTCGCCGCTGCAAAAATTCTCGACAGCAAAATCAGCTTTAGGTACTGATCCGTTCACGGTGAAGGTTTGTTGTTTGGTATCTACACAACCATATTGAGATGTAACAGTCAGGGTAATAGTGTACACACCTTCCTGGCTGTATTTATGCTGCGGATTTTTTAATGTTGATGTATTATTTGCCGGGATAGCATTAGCATCGCCAAAGTTCCATAAATAAGTAAATGCTGATTGTGAATTGTCGGCTATAGAGCTGTTATCCGTAAATTGCGCGAACGAATCGCTAAGGCAAACATCGGGCATCATAAAATCAGCTACCGGCGGTGGGTTTATGGTCAATATCTTAGTTAACGTATCACTGATGCAACCCATATCGGTAGTAATGGATAGTTTCACCTTGTATATACCCGAATTGACATAAGCATAGGTAAACGGCGCGCCACTGGTTAAAACTTTAGTGGTGCCATCGCCCATATCCCATCGCCATTGATTTATGGCCCCCTCGGCAGTGGTAGATGTATTGGTAAAGGTCACATCTTTCCCCGTACAATCAGGTGTTGAAGAAGTAAAGGCTGCTACAGGTTTTGCCGTAATGTGCACGGTTTTTGCAGCCGAAACACTTGCACAGCCATTATTATCGGTAATGGTTAAATGTACTGTAAAGTCGCCGGCTGTGGTATATTTATGGGTTGGGTTTTGTAGTGCCGATGTGGTGTTATCACCAAAATCCCATAACCACGATTTAATGGTGTTACCAGCCGGAAGGGTTGAGTTATCAGTAAAAGTGGTTACATCACTTAAACAATTGCTCGCCCCTGCTTTAAAATCACTTGCTCCGGGGTCGGCAATTATAAAATCGTTTTCCACATCTTCGTATGATCCGCAAACATCAGCAACAGGATTAAATACGGTGGCAATAACAATATGTGTACCTACTGTAAATGTGGCCAGGTTTGGGTTTTCATAAGTATACAGTGTAACTGTACCTTTTACTGTAGTTGATTTTACAACAGGCGCGTTATCCGTATAAGTTAATACACCATCAACTTTCCAGGCAATACTGGTTGTTTGGTAAGGTATAGTAACCCGCAATTTATAAGACACGTTGCTGCAACCGTTAGTTAATGAGGTATCAGGCTTCGCGGGGTTTTGCAGTACCACGTTTTCGTTCAGATCCTGCAGATTGGTGCCGGCCGCGTAACCGTACGATTCGGTACTGCCAAAACCATAGGCAATAGCATTAAAAGGTGCCGATGCCTTAATAGTATGCGTACCCGATGTTGTTGAGCCACCGCCAGTAGCTTGCGGACCTGAGCTTACTGGTATTTGCGCATACGAATAGGTAGTTCCGGTTATTGGCTTAAACGTGGTATAAGGATTGCCATCCAACGTAAATGATGGAGCAGCGCTTGTGAGTATAACCACATTGATATAACTCTGCACAATTTTATAATAGCCCGATGAGTATAACGTAACATGATCAAGCCCCTGTTCAATAGGGCTCAGATAGATCATCTCCGGGTCGCCTATATCTCCGTTTTGGGTGGTACAATTTAAATTTTGACCCTGTGTTGGTGTGTATTGCACCACTTGTATAGGTTTATCTGCCGCTATTACATTGGCGGTTTGCGACTTAAATTCATAATATAAATTGCCAACAAATCCGCTTACCGGCACCCCATTAAGTGTTACGTTGGTAGCAGGGTCGCTTAAAACAATACGATAAATATCATAAGCTCTTGACAATAACGGAGCGGTTATATAATTTTTACCCCAGGTGGATGTAGGATAAACCTGCTGAAACAAATTATCAGAAGTAGGAGAAGCATCATTAGCACACGAAATACCTATTTTACTGCTGCCAGAAAACACGGCTATTTTCTTACAAGTACCGTTGACGGTACTGATGGATTGAATTTTTGTACCGGTAAGATCAATTTTTGAAAGCCCCTGGTAAACCTGGCCTTTATTTAAAGTAATGATAAATGGCGTTCCTGCTGCCTGCCCGCTGGTAAGTTGCGCTGACGGAGTTACAGATACGGTTGTATTATCTTCAGTACCAATAATTGCGAAGTCTGAACGGGCGGTAGTGTCGTTTGATCGCTGCGTATAATTAAGCGACATATAATCTTTACCCATCGCGTTTACCGGTAACAGCAACGTAGCGCCCGATACACTTGATGCATAAATATGCGCGTACACCGCAACAGGTTTTGCTGCCGTAATATGAATACCTTTATTATACGTTCCGTAGGTATTTAAAAAAGCTGATGAAGGGATGGTAACAAACGTTACCGCGTTAGCGGTTACTGTGAATGCCTGCGAGAAGCTACCATCGGCAATATCTACACTTCCGGTTGTTGATATATCAGAGGTGATATATAATATCATGCTGCTGCCCATACCACCGCTGGCACCATTTACGTGTGCCATGTAGGCTGTCCAGAACTCGGTTCCTTTATTACTTTGCGAATAAGCATTAATACTACTTACAAACAGTAATAGGGGGATTACTATACTGTAAAATAATTTACTCAACGTATCAAAAGGTTATTAGAAATAAATTGTGGTATAAGGTTATAAAAAATAGTCTGCCAATATACGCAGGTTTAAATGAAAGCAAAATGAAATTTTAATTATCGCGATTTGCCAATAGCCGCTAACTCAGCATAAGCAATTTGCAGCTTGTGGGCCAGGTCTTTATTCTCTTTACGCAGATTATATATTTCGAGCGCGTTCTCAATATACATTTTCAGCTCATCGTTTTGCCAGGGCTTTACCAGGTATTTATATACCTGCCCGCGGTTTATAGCGTCCATAACGGCGTTGATATCAGAAAAACCGGTCAATAATATTCTGATCGTATCCGGATATACAGGCAATATCGACTCCAGGAATTCAATGCCGGTCATTCCCGGCATACGCTGATCTGTGATAATAACACCTATTTCCTGGCCGTCAAGTATCTTGCGTCCTTCTTTTGCCGATATCGCGGTATATATTTCAAAATCGCGCCTGAAAGCAGCTTTAAAACTGTTCAGATTATTTATTTCATCATCAACATATAATACACCTATTGCCATAGCTAATCTTTAACGTTTGCAGCCGCTATATATTTTATTTTAAAAATGCGCTTTAATTTTAAATTTCTGTGCATTTTTAATGATTAATCCGGGACTGCAACTTTGTAAAAATGAAAAAAAATTTATTAATCCTATGCTTTATCCTGCAAATTTCGTCATCGTTTGTTTTGCAGGCAGCAATAAAACAAACAGGCACATTTACTACAAAACCTGATACTTTAAAAGTTTACGATAAACAAAACCAATATTTAACACATCAATATTTTTTAGAGCTTGAGGACCCCGATAATATTTTTTTACCTAAAAACATAGCAAGCAACAATAATTTCCATACTATACATTCTTCTTTTCCTCTTTTAAAATATTCAAAATCGGTTACATGGTTAAAGTTTATCATTCAAAACAATTCCAGTCAGCCGGTAATACCTATCACTATCAGTAAAAGTATTATTGATGAGTTTGATGTTTATTTTAATGACACTTTAAAACATCGCCAGGTCCATTTATCATCTAAAGATCCTCAGTATCGCTCAAATCTGTTAACACAAAGTGTAACACTTATTAATATCCCGATCGCAACTAACACTTCCAATACATTTTACGCCCGGATAAAAAGTAATGCATCAACCGTAATACCTATTGAGATACACAGTTCAGACGAGTTTTTTCAAAAGCGAAGTCTTGAAAATATGATCAATGGAGCAGCCATTGGCATATTCCTGGCTATGGCGCTTTTTAACCTGATGCTATTTTTAACCGTAGGTGATTTAAGTTATCTGTATTACGTTATCTATATAGTTTTCCTGGGGCTTACACAAGCGCTAACCCTTGGCTTTGGCCCAAGTTTTTCTAAAAACACAATTGTTTTAAATAGTTATGTAACCCCCTTGTTAAGAATATGCTTTGGCTATTCGCTTTTATTATTTGCCGACAAGTTTTTGCAATTAAGGCAAAATATGAAGCAATATTATAAGCTTTACCTGTTGCTGTATATTCTATATACTTTACCGCTTATCGCTATAATTACAGGTTATATTCACCTCGGGTTCATTATAATTTCTATTAATATTTTCGTTGTTTCAACAGCATTACTGATAATTGGTATTTCATTATATATCAAAGGCTTTAACCCAGCCAAATTTTTCATGATAGGCTGGGGTATGTTCTTAGCGTCAATATTGATCTCGATAGCGCGTAATTATGGCTTTGTATCTTATAATTATGTAACGCTTAACATTAACACTTATACATCTATTATTGAACTCATCTTATTCTCGGTAGCATTGGCTGATAAGATCAATTTTTATCGTCAGCAAAACATTGAGGCGCAGATAGCGGCGCTTACCATAGCCAAAGAGAACGAACGACTGATAACCGAGCAAAATATCTTTTTGGAATATAAGGTAAAAGACCGCACGCAGGAGCTGATACAAACCAATCAAAACCTGTCGGTTACTATTGATAACCTGAAATCGGCCCAGATGCAGTTAGTCGAGACCGAAAAAATGGCATCACTGGGGCAACTTACCGCGGGTGTGGCGCACGAAATTAATAACCCCATCAACTTTGTGAGCTCGAACGTAAAACCGCTGCGTCTTGATTTTGATGAGATACTTACCCTGCTTCATAAATATGATACGGCCGCGAATAATCCAGGAAACTCCGAAATGTTAAATGAGGCAAACGCCTTTAAGCAAAAAATTGATGCTGATTTTGTGAAGGATGAGATACATACCTTGTTAGATGGTATTGAAGATGGCGCCAATCGTACCGCCGAAATTGTACAAAGCCTGCGCACTTTTAGCCGGATGGACGAATTGGTGCTGATGCCTGCCAATATCAACTCATCCATATTAAGCGCGCTTATTATTTTGCGAAGCTCTATACCCCACTATATAGACGTAAAACCTGTGCTGGATAAGCTGGAACCTTTAAATTGCTACGGTGGTAAAATAAACCAGGTGCTTTTAAATTTAATTAATAACAGTATACAGGCTATTAAAGAAAAAGAGGTGCATAACAATGAAAGCATCACTATTTATACGCACGATCACACCGACCATATTTCTATCGAGATAAAAGATACCGGCGTGGGTATGATCTATGAGGTGAAGCAGCGCATATTCGAACCATTTTTTACCACTAAAACTGTGGGCGAAGGTACCGGCCTCGGGTTATCTATCGTATTTGGGATCATTGAAAAACACCATGGCACAATTCATGTCGAATCATCGCCGGGGAATGGTACTACATTTACAGTAACACTGCCCAAAAACCTGGTAGCCGAAAGGATAGAATAACGAATATTAACTTACCCGCTTACCTTTTAGCAGCATGTTCATGGCATCATTTAATGAACCGGCCCTGGTTACCTCGCCCGAGTTTACAAAGAATATCTCGTCGGCATTTTCAATGGTATTTAAACGGTGAGCTATAATAACACGGGTAGTATGTTCGGGCAGGTTATTCAATATTTCGCCCAGTAGCTTTTCAGTTATCGTATCAATATTGGCTGTTGCTTCATCCAGTATCAACAGGTCAGGATCACGTAACACGGCACGCATAAAGGCTATCAGTTGCTTTTGCCCTAAACTAATACTATTACCGCTTGACAGCACTTTGGTGTCCAACCCATCCTCAAAAATAGCTAACAGGCTTCCCAGGTTGGCATCAGCTATCACCTGTTCCATCTGGGCGTTGGTATGGTCTTTATAAAGCTCATTCCCGTACAAAATATTTTCGCGTACAGTTCCGGTAAATAAGAATGGCTCCTGTAAAATAAAACCTATTTTTTGCGAACGCTCTGCATCATCATAACTTTTTAAATCGCGGCCGTTAAGTAGTACAGTGCCCTTGTTAGGATCATACAAGCGGGCAATAAGCGACGCGGTGGTTGTTTTACCACCGCCTGTTGGCCCAACCAACGCATAAGTTTTGCCTTGTTCCAGCTTAAAGCTGATGTTGTGCAAAATCTCGTGATCGTCAGTATAGCCAAAATGTACATTCCTGAACTCAAGCAATGCTGCCGACGGCTCATTAATAGTGTTGGGTATGTTAATCAGGTTATTATCCAATGATAATATTTGCGATATCCTGTCCCAGGCTGCCATAGCTGTCTGAAAATTAGCCCATAGCGCCGCCAATTGTCTTAATGGGCTATAGAACAAAGCAACATACGTCAGATAAGCGATCAGTAAGCCGATTGAAAAATCCTTACCGATCAGGTAAATACCATAAACCAGTACCGTTAATTGGGCTATGCTTGAAAACAAGCTGAATACCGGCATAAATATATTGTTGGCCAAACCCGCCCCAATAGCTGTTCTGTAATTTTCACGATTGGCATGATCAAATCGTTTCCTGAAATAATCGCGGCGGTTAAAAGCGATGATCACCTTAAAATTGTTCAGGCTTTCCTGTATTTCAGCACTCAGGCTCCCTACACTTTTCAGATTTTTGGCATTGGTACGTTTTACCCATGGGGATACCAATAAGGTAAACAATAAAATAAGCAGCATAGGCGCTAACGCCGCAGCCCCCAGTTGGACATGCAGTACCAATAAAAATATGCCCGCCCCCGTCATGGTGGCAATGCTGCCGATAAACTGCACCAATGATTGCGAAAAGAACTGGTTCAGCTTATCCGTATCATTATTAACGCGCGATATCAGGTCGCCGGCCTTATTTTGATTAAAAAAATCAACCGGCAATAGCTGTAGTTTATTGAAAATGGCGTTACGCAGGGTAAACAACATTCGCTGGCCCACACCACCCATTAATTTAGTTTGCAGGTAACTTGTTACCAGTGCAATAAGATACATTACCAGGAGTATCGCCGAAAAAAACAGCACACCCTGGTATTGTTTGGTCAGCACATAATTATCAATGGTATGCGCTACAATATAGGGCCCCAGCAAGTTCAGCGTCGAGTTAACCAGAATGATAATAATCGCCAGTATCAAATTACGTTTTTCATTCCTGATAAGCTGTAACAGTTTTTTAAGCGCCGCGAAAGTTGATGTTTTTTCTGCCTGCTCAGACAGTTTGTTCAAGTTATAATTCATAGTTGCTGGTGCTTTGTTGTGAATTAAAAATTTGAACATACTCCGGGCTGTTATACATCAGGTCATAATGCGTGCCGCTGGCAATAATTTCGCCCTGCATAAGCAGGATGATCTGATCATAATGCTCAATAGCCGCTATTTTTTGCGTTACCGAAAGCAGGGTGATATCCGGGTAATTTTGTTGCACGTTAGCCAGTATCTTACGCTCGGTATTGGCATCAACCCGCGCGGTAAAATCATCCAGCAATAATACTTTCGGATTTACCGCTAATGCCCTTGCCAGCATGATCCGCTGCTTTTGCCCGCCCGAAAGGCTTGAACCGCGCTCTGATACTATGGTATTTAAATGCTCCGGCAGGCTATCAATAAACTCTCTTAGTTCGGCTGTATCAATTGCCTTCTGTAACGATTCATCGGTTATGGTGTCGCTAAACGCGATATTTTCGCGAATGCTCATATTGAATATAATGCTATCCTGAAAAACAAAACCTACCTGGCTATGAAACGCCTCGCTGTTGTAACTATTAATACTTTCCCCGTCAAACTTTACTTCGCCCGAATCAGCGTTGATCAAACCCGTCAACAAATACAAAAGCTGTGTTTTTCCTGCTGCTGTAGGGCCAATAATGGCAATTTTTGATCCGGCTTTAATTTGTAAGGATACATTTTTTAGCGCCGGCTTTTGGTTGTACGATACGTTCACATCCTTCAACTCAATATCGCCGCGAATACTGGTGGTAATAGTTCCTTTTTCTTCCGGATCGGGAGCGTTAAGCACCATACTTAATCGCTGGTAGGAAGCCGTTGCCTGGGCTATCACATTACTCATAAAACCAATAACCAGTATCGGGAATATCAGCATCATAAGGTAACTGTTAAAAGCCGCAAAGTTACCCAGGCTCATGGTACCCATAATAATGAAATGGCCACCCAGTGCCAGTATGGTTAGCGTCGCTAAATTTGATGTGAAAGTAATTACAGGTATTAGGCCTGCAAACAAATTAAGTATACCAAGCCCGAACTCTTTTGCCTTGGTGTTAGCCTCTAAAAACTTAACTGTTTCTAACTGTTGCGAGTTAATGACCCGTATCAGCGCGGCGCCCAAAATACTTTCGTTGATGATCTTGTTCAACCAGTCAATTACTTCGCGGCTTTGCTTGAACAAGGCGCGCACCTTGCGCAGTACATAAAAAAATGTACCGCCAATAATGGGGATGATAGCGATAACGGCCAAAGCAAGCCGCCAGTTTATGGTAAGCAATAAAACACTTGCTCCGATAATAATAACAATTGACGATATGATAGATACAATAGCCTGCGCAACAAATAGCTTGATTGAGTCGGTATCGGCTGTTAAATTGGTCAATAATTTTGACGGATTTGCCTGCTCAATAAACGCATGGCTTTGTCGTGATATTTTGTCGGACAGGCGGGTTCGCAGATCCCTCGCCACACGCTCAGAAGCATACGTTTGAATGATACTTTGCAGGTAACCAAAAATAAAAATAAGCAATACCGCTACCCCAAACTGGGTAACAATGTGCTTAAAATCAAATTGCTTGTGTGTATAGGCATCAATACCACTGGCTATTATTTTAGGCAGGAACAAGTTGATACCATTACTGAACAAAGCGAATAGTATCAGCAAAGCGATCATTCCGCCGTAAGGCTTAAGCAGGCTAAATATACCCGGAGGCTTTTTTTGATCAGGATTATGTTTTTCTGGCGGCATGTACGTTTATTTGTCAAATATTGTGCATTTGTTTCAAATCTGCACACTCTAATAGACGATTATGCAATTAAAATATTTTAAAAATTGTAAATAAATAAAGGTAATGGCAAAATTTAACAGCAAAGCCGACTATATATTGGAGGATGAAAGCATATTGTTAAGGCCCCTGCAACAAACAGATATAGATAATTTATTACCCTTTGCCTTATACGAAACGGATACCTGGCGATTCTCCAGTAAAAGCGCGGCAGGCAAAGAAGGTATGGAGCAATATATTAGCGAAGCATTAGCAGCGCGGGATGCCGGCAAAGAATATCCCTTTATTGTTTTTGATAAATTAAAAGGCCTGTATGCCGGCTGCACCCGTTTTTACGATATTCAGCCTAATAATCAGAGTTTGCAATTGGGTTATACCTGGTATGGCGAAAAGTTCAGGGGCACCAAATTAAATAAACATTGTAAATTTTTATTGCTTGGCTTTGCCTTTGAAAAATTGGGAATGGAACGCGTTCAATTTATGGCTCATGCTCAAAACGAACGTAGTATTGCTGCCATGAAAAGTATTGGCTGTACGGTTGAAGGTATTTTAAGAAGCCACCAGCCTACGGCCGATGGTGGACGCCGTGATACGATCATATTGAGTATTTTGAAAGATGAATGGTTTGATGGCGTAAAAGAGCGATTAAAGACAAAGCTTATATAATTCTTTTTTAACTTGCCATAAATAATCAACACTATGGAATTTGGCCGGGTAAAACCTGAAGAATTGGCCGGGGTAGATTTTTCGCTCCTCCCCGATCCTGAACTAACGATAAACACACTTGCTTCGGCAAAAAATGCCGAACCCTTGCAGGTACATGTTGGCTGCGCCAAATGGGGGCGTAAAGAGTGGGTGGGCAAAATATATCCGCCCAAAACAAAAGACGCTAACTTTTTAGATGAGTATGTAAAGCACTTTTACTGTATTGAGTTGAATGCCACATTTTATAATTTGTACCCGGCATCCACCATCAGCAAGTGGAAAGAAAAAGCGGATACGAATACCGGGTTTAAGTTTTGCCCAAAATTCACGCAAAGCATCAGCCATATTCGTCGGCTAAAAAATGCAGAAGAAATAACTACCACCTTTTATGAAGGTATTTTAGCCTTCGGCGATAAGCTTGGGCCTTTGTTTTTACAATTAAGCGATAATTTTACTCCGAAAAGTTTTCCCGAATTAAAAGCCTACCTGGAGCAATTACCAAAAGATATCCCTGTATTTGTAGAG
>DATJJI010000059.1:0-9062 GCA_035492275.1 Mucilaginibacter sp. | reverse complement strand
ATGCATATACAACAGCCGGGCCGTAGGCATACGGATCAAAATAACTGTCCAAATGCGACCAATAGCGTTTGCCTGCTATAAAATCAGGAATACCATCACCGTTTATATCGGCAAAGTTAGTACCATGAAGTTCAGAGAAGGTTACATCGCCTGCGTTTTTGCTCGAAAAATCGTCCATGATCATATGCTCTACAAATGATATGTTACCGGCTTTATCACGTTTCTGTTCAAACCAGGCTAAGCCAAAACCATGCGCGTTTAGGCTGGTTACCACGTCGTTTAAACCATCGCCGTTTACATCATAAACACCCATTACGCTTCCACCTAATCCGCCACTAAAGTTATAATGACCATAACGACCGAATGATTGTGGGTGAAATTTCCACTGGGCAGTATCTGTTGTGCCTGTCGCCGGTTGTTCCCACCAGCCGTATGGGTTCAGGATATCCATTTTTCCGTCGCCATTAATGTCACCAACACCAATTCCATGCGCTACATAATAGCCTGTTCCGGATACGCGATGTTCTGCCCATGTTTTTGTAGGATCGGCCGGGTCATATTTTGCATAATACACGCCGCCGTTTGCCGAGTAAACCAATTCCGGCCTGCCGTCACCATCAATGTCTCTGAAAGTAGTTACCTCTGCAACACCACCCGGTACAATTTTGTAGCCATCCCAGCGCCGCGACTCACCTTTAGGATTCATATATACCATCATACCAGGAGCACCAATGATCATATCGGGCCAGCCATCATTATTCAGATCAAATGAATACTGGCAGTTGGTTGATGGAAACTGTGTTGATGGGTTATAACTTTGTGCAAAATATATCTCCTGGTAATGCGTATAATCCGGTCCCCAATAAATATAAGGCCCGGCAACTACATCCATATAGCCATCGCGGTTATAATCGGCGGCTGTAGCACTGAATGAATACGACATATCACTGATGCGCTGTGGTTTAAAACGTGAAGCCGAAGCTTCTTTAGGTGTATACATGATGTGCGCGTCCTTATATTTCAAATCTTTAAACTGCACCATGCCGCTGCCGCTTGCATATAACGCAATTGGGCCATAACCCTGGCCGCCGTTATTGGCATTGTCATCAGTAGCGCCACCCTGAGGATCAAACGTGTCGTTAACAAATTTGCGGATGATGTTAAAATCAACAGCTATTTCAAATTGATTCCAGTCTCCCGGTACAATAGCCGGCGACGGTGCTTTCATGGGTAGGTCAGCCGGACCGGACGAGCGACGGTTACCGCCATTACCACGGCGTGCATTACCATTACTACCAGCGGGTGCATCTGCCGGTGGTTTAGGGGCAACGCGAATTAATTGCCCTGCATTTCTTAATCTTTCACGAGTTAATTCTTTACCCTGCGCGTCGAATGTTACTTTATAATTTGCTGCCTCATTATCTTTTACAGCCATCAATATGGCTTTATAACCATCGGTAGTTTTTTGTAATCTTATCAAGATACCTGCTTCACTACCCGGTGCGGCTTTTATTAAGGTATGCACAAGAACATCCTGAAAAGAACGCCCCGATGCAAGTAAGGTACTGCTGCCATTGGCATTTACTGATATTTCACCATCGTGCGCCTGCCAGCTACCGTTGCCCATAGGGTGCCAGTCTGTAAGATTCGATCCTTTAAAGGAATAGTCGGGAGGGAAGCTAAGTCCCCGGTTGTTGCCAACTCCCGGATTCTCCTGTGCAAATGCCAGTGCAGTTAGGCCAGACAAGAGTATTGTAGATAAAAATCGTTTCATAATAATTAGGGTATAATGTTTTTGGTTATTTAGAAGCCATGCTTGCCGGTTTAAACCTATCAAACATATCAGGCCTTACAGGCGATAGTTGTAATTGTTTAGCCGCTGTTTTTGCTCCACCTTTTGGTACTTCAATACCTGCTGTCCAAAGTATCTCATTCATTACAAAACGCAGATAGTTTTCATTGGTTAATGCTGAATGATAATCCATGCCGCCCCAAAGAACACCGCGTTGCAAACCGTTCTCATAAGCCGATGCCACACATCGTGGGCTGATAACACCTTTAGGAGAGCCATCTTCACTGATATTGGTTTGTGTCGATTCACCCATCAACAGATCTGTACGGTGTGGATCGCCAGGTCTTACTACCAGGCGCGAAAATATCTCATCCTTATATATCCATGGCTTTACACCTCTTAAAATCGGGTGTTTTTCAGCGGATTTTATCGGAGTTATACTCCAAAAGCCTAATGGGTTTTGAGTATAATTTGCCATGCCGACTTCACCAAACCATTGCATATAATGATGTTGTGCCGAAGGGGCAGCACTTTCAGTAGTAACCCCCCAATGTATAACCATAATGCCCATGCCGGCTTTTTGTAAGCTGTCTATTTGATTAAAGTAAGCTTGTGTTGCCTTATCATAATCTTTTGCTCCCGGCGGCAGTATAGGTAAAATTGGGTGAGTGCGTTCTTTCGAACTGTTTACAGCACTGCTTTCCACAATAATGGCGGCACAATCCTTTAAATCTTCAATATCTACTGCGGTTCTGCCATAAAGAAATTTAGTTTTGATCTTTACGCCCTTTACATTGGTTAAGCTATCAATACAATGCTGTAACACTAAAAGGTCTCTGCGGGTTTCATGCCTCCCCGTTCCTTCTCCGCCTACATGGTCTTTAAGACCAGCCAAAAAATAGATCACTTTTGTTTCCTGGGCCGATGCTGTGTTAAATCCGGTAAAACCGAAAATAATTAACATCACTAGCAAACGGTAAACAGTTTTATTATTTTTCATAATTTGGTTTATTAATCAATTTATTTTTTTTGCGGAAGCGCATATACCACGTATGATTTTTTGAGCGGTGGTGCCACATCACCCTTTTTAATAGTAGGCATTGCTGTCGTTGCACTCACTACCAGGTATTCGCGGCCATTTATTTGGTACAACGATGGTTGACCTTCAGTGCCCGCAGGCAAATCGGTGCTCCATAAAATATTGCCGTTATCAATATCAAAAGCATACAAGCGGCTGTCTCTTGCAGTAGCGAATAATATACCGCTTGCAGTTACCACCATACCTTTGCGTTGTCCGCCGCCTGTAAGGCCTGACGGTTTACCGCCTTGTTTCTCAACGTCTTTATCAATACCCAAAGGTACTTTCCACTTTATGGTGCCTTTGTTCAGATCATAAGCTACAATAAATGACCATGGTGGTGTAATGATATATGGGAAAGCCAGCCCGTTGTCTGATATATATCTTTCGGCAGGGTGCTCAACACCTTCCGGATAGTCACGCATACCGCCGCCACGTCCAAACGCATTTCCTGCGGCTTCCTGCGATCCCGGAGCGCCACCATTGGCTACTACAGGGCCTTCTACTTTCATGTTTTCCCCAGCCCCAAACTGACGGCTACCGTTCCCGCCGCGTCTTGCACCTACAGCAGGCCCGCCTAAAAATACATGCAGATCAGCTACCTCGGTTTCACTTAAATGCGGGAACCCTGGCATCTGGCCCTTTCCGGTTGATAATAACGTTTTAAACCCTTCCATATCTATCCGGGTGCCGGCGGTAACAATGTTGGGGCCTACAGCACCTGTACGGTCGGCACCGTGACAGCCCTGGCAGTTTTGTGTATATAATGCTTTAGCACGTGCTAATTGGTCGCCGGCTGCGGGAGCCTGGCGTTCTACATATTTTCGAATGGTATATACTGATGGATAATCCTGCGCGGTAATGAACATTAATCCCTTGTCAGGAATAGAAGCGGTGGTGCCATAATTAGAGCCACCAACCGCACCTGGTAATGCAAATGTTTCTCCTTTTAATTTTAATGGTTGAAACATTCCTGTAGCCCCTTCCGAAATCCTTTTTTTCCATGATGCCTGTTCTTCAGGTTTCATATAAGGTGATACATCGGCAGGAGAAATACTTTGCCTGCCAAATGGTGGTATGACAGTAGGAAAAGGTTGTGTCGGTGATGCTATTTCGCCCGGTACATCGCTTTTAGGCACAGGGCGTTCTTCTATCGGCCATAGTGGTTCGCCGGTAACACGATCAAATACATACAAAAAGCTGGTTTTTGACGCCAGTGCCACCGCGTCAATTTTTTTACCGTTATGATTTACGGTGATCAATTGCGGAGCCGAGCAAGGATCATAATCCCACAGATCATGGTGTACAGTTTGGAAATGCCATAAGCGTTTACCCGTACGCACATCAATAGCTATTAAACAATCACTGAATAGGTTATCACCAATACGATCGGCGCCATAATAGTCATAAGTAGGGGAGCCTGTAGGGAAATAAGCGATGCCTCGTTTTTCATCTACCGATATTTCGCCCCAGGTGTTGGTGCCGCCTACATATTTATAAGCATCCTTGGGCCAGGTTTTATAACCGTATTCACCAGGTAGCGGTATGGTATGAAATACCCAGGCCATTTTCCCGGTAACAATATCATAAGCCCTTAAATCGCCGGGACCCGAAAACAAGCCCTCACCGGGTGATGAGCCAATCATGTACAGATTTTCAAATACTACTCCCGGGGTAGTTGGTTGTATACGGGTAAATGTTGAAGGGTCACGGATAGTGCCCAGTTTCAGGTCAACAGAACCGTTAGTGCCAAAATTTAGTATTGACTTTCCGGTAGTGGCATCAATTTCCTGTAAGGTGCTGCCTAATGTAAATATCAGCCTGCGGTCGGTTTTGTCTTTACTTTCCCAGTAGTTTATACCTTTCCAGGTTATGGAGTTAAGGCCGGTATGTATCCATATTTCTTTACCGGTAGCGGCATCAAGTGCTACCAGCGAGTGGTTCTTAGCCATCAGGTACATTACATTGCCTACAATGATTGGGTTAAAAAGATAGGATGAGTTATCGTTAGTTGGATAGCTCCATGCTACCTGCAATTGGCTTACATTCTTTTTGTTGATCTGCTTAAACTCCTGGTAGCGTGATTGGTCGGCACTACCGCCATATTGTTTCCAGGTGCTGTGCTGACCGGTTAAGTTTGTATCCTTATCACCGGCGTTGTTGTGCGAAAATATGCTGCAACCTACCAGTATAGTAACTGCCACGCCGGGTATTAATAGTAGTTTACTTTTTGATGAAAAGGGGTTCTTATAACTAAAGCTCATTATATTTTATACTTATATCTATTTATCTGATTTTTTGGGCAGTGCAAATACTACGTAGCCTTTAGGTACATCCGCGTCGGCTTTGGTTTTGTCAGTAAGTCCGCCTGTTGAACATACTACCAGGTATTGACGGCCATTGGCCTCGTACATGGCAGGCATGCCCGATGGTGTACGGCCTAACGGCATATCCCAAATGGTTTTGCCTGTTTCTGCATCATAACCGTAAACATGGCCATCGCCGCATATAGCAAATAACAATCCGGTAGGAGTAACGATCATACCTTTATTACTTGAACCGCCCGGCATACCCAAACCTTTTTTACCCAACTTAGGGTCATCACCCAAAGGAATCCTCCATTTCATGATACCTTTGTTCAGATCATAGGCAGCTATTGCCGACCATGGTGGAGTAAGCATATTAGCTAAACCGGTGCCCCAGTTGTTTTTTTCTACAAAATTCACCCTTGGGCCGGTGTATCCCGCAGGATAATCTTTCATTACACCGCCACGAGACTGGTTAACAGGCACGGGGCCGGTTTCAACTACGGGGCCATCAATTTTTACATCGCCACCACCACCTCTGCGACTACCAAACCCATTGCGTGGAGAAGGAGCTAAAAATTGGTAAATTGCTGAAACCGTAGCTTCATCCAGGTGAGGTTGCGCAGGCATACGGCCCTTACCCTGATCAAGAATGGTTTTAAAAGTTGGAAGATCAATACGGCTTCCCAGATCAACCAGCGATGCGCCACCGCCAACCATACCTGCATGATCGGCACCGTGACAGCCCTGGCAATATTGGGCGTACGAAACTTCGCCACGAACAGCTACCAACTGCCCCGGTCCTTGTGCCGCGCCCCTAACCATAGCGCCTAAATATTTAAGCTGATAAAAGTTTGACAGTTCCTGGTACATTACATATACCAAACCCTTATCAGGGTTTGAAGCTGTAGCGCCCAAGTTGGCACCACCTGTTGAACCCGGCAAGGCTATGGTTTCATATTTATCAGACAGCGGTTGATACATGCCTGATTTTGCAGCAGCTACACGTGCTGTCCATTTCTCTTTTTCTTCAGGTGATAGGTATGGATTAATATCATTAACGGTAACGTTATGTCTGTTAAATGGCGGTATTACTGTTGGGAATGGCTGTGTTGGCCACGAATGTTCTGTAGCCATTTCGCTTTTTGGTACAGGGCGCTCTTCGATTGGCCATAACGGCTCGCCTGTTACACGATTAAATACATATAAAAAACCATTTTTACCGGCTACTGCCACCGCATCTACTTTTTTACCTTTATGCATTACGGTAATTAATTGCGGCGCGGCAGTCAAATCATAATCCCACAGGTCATGATGTACTGTTTGAAAATGCCATAAGCGTTTGCCTGTACGTGCATCTAATGCCAATATACAATTGCCGAATAAGCCTTTTCCTTCACGGTCAGAGCCGTCATAGTCATAAGTTGGTGAGCCCAGCGGATAATAAGCAATACCACGTTTTTCATCTACCGATATTTCGCCCCAGGTATTTACCGCGCCTACGTATTTATAAGCCTCTTTTGGCCAAGTATTATAGCCGTATTCACCGGGAAAGGGGATGGTATGAAATATCCATTTTTGTTTACCTGTAATTATATCAAATGCACGTAAGTGACCAGGGCCTGCAAACAGGTTCTCGCCCGGGGCCGAACCCATCAGAAATAAATTATCATAAATATGGCCAGGAGAGGTTGATGCCGCGCGATTGATAACATTCGGATCGCGGTCAAGGCCCTGACGCAGGTCAACATAACCATTGGTACCAAAGCTCATAATTAATTTACCGGTATTGGCATCAATTTCCTGTAGCGTATTACCTATAGTCATGATAAAGCGTTTTTGCTTCTTATCCTTACTTTGCCAAAAGTTAATACCCCGCGCCCCTATGCCGTTAAGACTGGCATGTATCCATATTTCTTTACCGGTAGTGGCATCAAGTGCAACCAGCGAGTTGTTTTTTGCCAATACATACATCACATTGTCAACCACAATCGGGTTAAATTTGTAACTGCCATTATCGCCCGATGGGTATACAAATGCAATCTCCAACTGATTCACATTGTCCTTGGTGATTTGGTGAAAATCCACAAATTTTGAATGATCGGGCCCACCACCCCAGTCTTTCCACTCGGTGTGTTGTTTAGGGATGATTGATTTTTTCTTTGGGCCCGGCCCCGGTTTGGTGCCTGTAGCTTGTGCCAGGGTAGCACTTGCTGCTATAGTAATAATTACTGCAAGTTTAATTAACTGCTCCTTTTTGCTTGAAGGGTTCATACAAAGTAATTAGGTTTAATAAATAATCTGCTTTACTTAATAGTGTATAAGCAATACTGCCAATGGTATAGCGATATAATGGCAATATCAATAAAACAGGGTATAAAATTGGTTTTTTATTGCTATCAAATATATAGGATATATAACTGAATTTCCAGCTTTGTAGTCAGAATGTTACGCTACTACATCGTTTGCGCTTTTCTAAGAATGAATTTTTCGGGATCGATTGCGGAAATAGCTTTAACCGGGCTATTCGTGATTAGTTTTTTCGCGAAAACTATAAAAAAGATAAGAAAGGGCAGGGAGTATAAATAGACTGCCGATAAGCAGCGCGATGGCCAGATCGTCAATAGTTTTAGCCGTAGCATGATCTGTAAGCAATGACAGGTTTTCGTTGCCTTTGCCCATTATAAAGTTAGGATAATGTGTATAGCCTACAGATAGTAATATCATGCTTACCTGGAAGGCTGCAAATACACGGGCAATTTGTTTTTTACCCCGGCTGATGGTTATCCAAAGTAATATTAAAGAGATGGATGCAGCAATGACAGCGATAAGGCTAACCGGGTTGCCAAATATCCAGTGTGCCATGTGTATGTTTTCGGTTTCGGCAGCTAAGAATACTAATCCGCCGCAAAAGAATGCTATAATGTTGAGTACTTTGGCTTTTTTGATAAACCTTTTCACATCAAACTCTTCTTCTGCTTCGCCGATGAGATAAATGGCAGCTAAAAATCCGCAGAGCGCAACTGTAAATAAGCCTACTGTTATCGAGAACCAATTGAGCCAGCTATAAATGTAGGCTGATAAAAAATCAGTAGCCTTAAAATCAATTTGTCTTGATATGGCGCTCCCGGCTATAATACCCAGAAACAATGGCGTTAAAAAGCTGGAATAAACAAATATATTGTTGTACAAACCTTGTGTACGTTCACCTTTTATAGCATCATAATTACGAAAAGCGAATGCGGTACCCCGGGCAATAATGCCCAGCAACATAGCCAGTAAAGGAATATGCAGATAAGTACACATCTTGCTATAAATATCAGGAAAGCCTACAAACAAAATAACTACGGCAATAATAAGCCACATGTGGTTTGCCTCCCAAATGGGGCCTATGGCCTGATACATGGTATGGCGGGTGCGGTGTTTGTTGGTATCTGAAGTAAAAAGCTCAATAATACCCGCGCCAAAGTCGGCGCCGCCTAACAGGAAGTATAGCAGGATAGCGAAGAACAAGAAGATAATTACTATAGTTAGCATATTGTTTATTTTGATTGGGCTGATTACAAGGTTAACTATTCACCTAATCAACCACTCACTATTCATTTATCATATAACTCCGGTACCATTTTTATTTGTCGTTGCAACAGGAAAATCACAGCCAGGCTCAGCGTAAAATAAATAAAGCTGAACAGGTAAAATGAATATTGTATACCCGGCATAGGGGTAACAGCATCGCTGGTACGCATTACATCCTGTATGATCCAGGGTTGACGGCCTACTTCGGTCACGGTCCAGCCGGCCTCTAGGGCAATAAAACCCAGCGGTGTTGCCCAAATGAACAGCTTTAAAAACCACGAACTGTTTAGCCAACCGCGCTTTTTCCATA
>DATJJI010000058.1:0-17947 GCA_035492275.1 Mucilaginibacter sp. | reverse complement strand
TATGTGCTATGGCCTTGCCGCCTGCCGCTATAATTTCGTCAACTGTTCCCTGTGCCGCATCGGCATTTAGCTCGATGATATGTACGGTTGCGCCCTGCGCGCCAAATAAGGTCGCTATGGCTTTACCTATCCCACTGCCGCCACCGGTTATTACTGCTGTTTTATTTTTTAGACTAAACATATGCCCCCTCTAAATCTCCCCCGGAAGGGGAGACTTTTTTATTTAATAGTTTATTTAATAATCATTTAAAAGCCCTCCCTCCCGGGGAGGGTTTGGGTGGGGCCGCTTACAACGAAACCCCTCTTTTCCACGGTATAAAATCGTCCTGCCCTAACTGCACCGATTTTGGCTGCACCACGCCGCTGGCTACCAGTATTACGTATTCCAGTATGCGCTCGCCGACCTGTTCAATAGTTTCGGTACCTTCTATTACCGTCCCGCAGTTAATGTCAATAATATCCGGCATTTTCTGAAAAATGCGGGTATTGGTTGATAGCTTAATTACCGGGGTAATGGGGTTGCCCGTAGGCGTCCCCAACCCGGTAGTAAACAAAACTATATTAGCTCCCGAACCAACCTCGGCAGTGGTGCTTTCTACATCGCTGCCGGGGGTACACAATAAGTTAAGGCCGGGTTTTGTTACTTTTTCAGGATAGTCTAACACGGCGGTTACCGGCGAGTTACCACCTTTTTTTGCCGCCCCTGCCGATTTAATGGCATCCGTTATCAAACCATCTTTTATATTTCCGGGTGATGGGTTGGCATAAAAGCCCGAGCCATCCGCCTCGGCGCGCGCGTTATAGGTGCGCATCAGGTGCATGAATTTTTGAGCGGTGTCCACATCTACACAACGGTCGCTCAATTCCTGCTCAACGCCGCAAAGCTCAGGGAATTCGGCCAATATTACGCTGCCGCCCAGGCTCACCAACACGTCAGACACGTAGCCCAGCGCCGGGTTGGCCGATATGCCCGAGAAACCATCAGAACCACCGCACTCTAAACCAATACATATTTTTGATATGGGGGCAGGTACTCTTTCCTGCTTGTTCACTTCAATTAGTCCGGCAAAGGTTTGTTTCAGCGCTTCCTGCATCAGGGTGCTTTCCTTGCCTATTTTTTGTTGTTCCAGCATCACCAATGGCTTGCTGAAATTAGGGTCGCGTTTTTTAATTTCTGTTTCCAGTATGCTGGCCTGCGCGTGCTGGCAACCTAAACTTAGTACGGTCGCGCCAGCCACGTTAGGGTGGGTAATGTATCCGGCCAGTAATCCGCATAGCGCGTCCGAGTCGGTTTTGGTACCGCCGCAGCCCATATCGTGCGTTAAAAATTTAATGCCATCAATATTTTCAAATAGTTTTTTCGAGGTTTTTTGCGCTGTTTCGGTTTGCAGGTCGGCATTTAGTATCGACTCGACCGAGCTGCCGGTTTGGTACAAGCTGATCAGGCTATCTACCTCATCTTCATAGCTCTTTGCTTTTTTAAAGCCCAGCTTATCAACCAGCGCTTCTTTCATTACCATAATGTTGCGATTCTCGCAAAACACCAGCGGGATTACCAGCCAGTAATTTGCCGTACCAACCGAACCATCCGCACGCGGATAACCTAAAAAGGTGCGCCCTAAAAACTTATCCACCTCGGGCTTATGCCAGTTCAGCTTACGCTCGCCCAGTTTAAAATCGCTGGCGGCATGGTGTATGTTTTCGGTAGTGATGGCGCTGCCTTTCAGTATAAAGTGGTTGGCTTTACCCACCAGTACACCATACATGTATATCTCCTGCCCTTCTTCCAGGTCGGTCATGGTAAATTTGTGCTTGGCGGCTACATCAGTTATCAGGGTGATGTTGTCGCCATTAAACGGCACCACGGTTCCTTTGCCGATATCCTGTAAGGCAACCAGCACATTATCATGCGGGTGTATCTGCAAAAAAGTATTAATATTACTTGTCATAGTATAAATTATAGATCAAAAATTTTATTCATCAGCACCCACTTCTCGCCGGGTTTTGAACCGGGTATGGCCTGCTGGTATTTCCACATCAAATCTTCCCACTCCTGCACTTTAGCGTTACCGGCATCCATAGCGCCTTTTTTGTCAAAGCTGAAACTGGTATCGGTTTCCATGATCATAAATAAACGGTTAAAGCACCGGTATATTTCCATATGGGTGATGCCCGATCCTACGATGCTGGTATGTATCTCGGGCCATATGGCCTCGTGATATTTTTCATATTCGGCGATCAGTTTTGGATCGTCCTTCAAGTCTAACGCTAAACAGTACCTGGCCATCTTTTATATCGCTTTTTTTACAACCTTATGCCCTTTAAGGCCAAAATATAATATCACCAAAAAACAGATCAACGGTACAATGTAAGCCATTTGTATGCTGCCCGTTTTATCAGATATCAGCCCCATGAACAGTGGCGCTACACCACCACCTATGATGGACATTACCAGGAACGATGAAGCGATCTTGGTTTCTTCGCCCAGGCCTTTTATACCCAGCGCAAATATGGTGGGGAACATGATCGACATAAAGAATGGCACCGCCATCAAAGCATACAGCGCAACGTGGCCGGTAGTGGTTAAAGCTACGATTAGCAATAAAACATTGATAATAGCATATATACTCAGCAATTTTGGTGGGGCAACATATTTCATGATGAACGTACCGGCAAAGCGGCCAAGCATGAAGCCCCCCATGGCTATAAAGCCGAATAAAAATGCGGCTTCTTTTTCGGCCATATCAGCCACAAATTTGGCATAGCGTACAAAGAAACTACCTACCGAAACCTGCGCGCCTACATAGCAAAACTCGGCAATAACGGCCCAGCGTAAATGCGTATGTTTTAATACACGTACCGAAAAATCTGCACCGGGCGAGTGGTCGCCAACCGCGGCATCATCTTCTTTAACTGCCGGCAGCTGCGTAAATACAAACAGCAGCATCAATATAACCAATGCGATACCAATAACCATATAAGGCAGTTTTACAGTATCGGCCTCTGATTGCAGATAAGCCGCCAATTGCCCGGCCGGCATACTTTTTAACTCGGCAGGGGTATGTTCAATACCCGATAATATTAGCTGACCACCAATGACAGGTGCCAATAAAGCCCCTAAGCCATTAAATGATTGTGCAAAGTTTAATCGTTGGGTTGATGTTTCCTTATCACCCAGAATAGACATATATGGGTTAGCCACAGTCTCTAAGAACGTAGCCCCGCTAGCGCTGATAAAAATAGCCACCAGGAAGAAGATATAGCTTTGTGAATTTGCCGCCGGAATAAATAAAAACGCGCCGGTAGCGAACAGGATCAATCCTAAAATAATACCTTTTTTATAGCTGTATTTGTGTACAAACAAGCCCGCAGGTATGGCTATTAAAAAATAGGCGGTATAAACAGCCACATCAATATAGGATGACTGTGTATCACTTAGATCCAACGCTTTTTTTAAGTGCGGGATCAATACCGAATTGATATTATGGAGAAACGCCCAGAAAAAAAACAGCGACGTGACTAATATCAGCGGCAGCAAATATTTATTTTTTGACATAATTGGTTAGGATTGGTTTCATAATTGGTTATATCAAAGAAAGCATATTAAGTGGTTTAAAAGTTTAATTTTTTTGTCTAATTATTCAGCGATTTTGGCATATTTTATATATTTATGGCGATATTGTGAATATAGGAGAGAATAACAACCTCACCCCGGCCCTCTCCAAAGGAGAGGGAGTTAACCCTCTTTCCGCCAAAGGCGAAGAGAGGGTCGACGGAGTTCCGATTATAATCGGGGCGATGCCGGGGTGAGTGATCGCCACATTGCAAAGGCTTAATTATTAAAAAATGAAACCGCAATTACTTAAAGTATCTAATGACCTGGTGCACTCGTTCAGCTCGAGGCAGGATAAGGTGCCCTATATTAATAACCGCTGGCATTACCACCGGGAGGTTGAGCTCATCTACTTTAAAAAAGGGAACGGAACCCAATTTATTGGGGATAGCATACAGCGCTTTCAATCGGGCGATGTGGTGTTATTGGGCGCAAACCTGCCGCACTACTGGCGGTTTGATGATGTATACTTTGAGGATAAAACAGGTGTGAATGCCGATGTAAGCGTGATACATTTTTGCGAGGATTTTTGGGGCGATGTTTTTTTAAAACTGCCCGAAAACGCGGTGATACGTACCATACTGGAAAAAGCCAAACGCGGCATACAAATTACCGGCGATGATAAAAAACAACTGGGCACCCTGGTTGAAACTATTGTACACACCGAAGGCCCAAAAAAGATTATGCTGCTGATGGAGGCTTTAATGGAGATCGGCAGCTCCAAACAAACCAAGGTTATCTCGTCCATAGGTTCGCGCAATGATTTTGCACAGGCCGAGAACGATCGCATTAACGCCATTTACGATTACTCGATAGCTAATTTTAAACGCAAGATACAGATGGAAGAAATGGCGGCCGTAGCCAACATCAGCCCTAACTCATTTTGCCGGTATTTTAAATCGCGTACGCGAAAAACCTATTCGCAGTTTATTAACGAAATAAGGGTTGGCCATGCCTGTAAGCTGCTCATGGAAAACAAGATCAACGTAAAACAGATATGCTACGAAAGCGGCTTTCATAACTTTGCCAGCTTTCATAAATACTTTAAAAGCATAACCGGCAAAAGCCCGTTAACTTATCAGAAAGAGGTTTTTAGGTAATTCTTTTTTTCCTGTCATTCTGAGCGCAGCGAAGAATCTTATCACGGCGATGGGAAAGGTGTACAGGATTCTTCGCTACGCTCAGAATGACAAATATGGAATTTATGGGCTGCCCAAACAAACTGAGCATGACGATAAGTTATTTTTTCTCTTCCTTTTCCTGCTCATGCTTATACTGCAGGCGTTGCTTATTCACGTCAACTTTTATCAGCGCGAACAGGCCCATATAAATATTAGCGATCCACACGAGGGAAAACCCGGCCAGAAGGTAGCCGCGCCAATCGTCAATTAAAAATTTATAGCCGGTGAGTATCAATATAAACACCGTTACATAATGACTAAAGCAATATTCGCAGGTAAACAGGTAAAAGAATTTGCGGCCCAGCAGTGTTTTACGTTCGGTGCTTTGTTTAACGCAATACTCGCGCGGCTCCCGAAAAACTTCCTCATGTGTAACCGTCCAGGCAATGCAGGCAACAGGTATGGCTAATAAAAAAAGCCAGGTAATCTGTATATGAAGCTCCGTCATAAAAATTAATTTACTTGCTTATGAGGTACAACTTTGAGGGGATAATGTTTTGAACTGGTGGCGATTACTCACCCGGTCTGCACTTCGTTGGACCACCCTCTCTTCGCCTTCGGCGGAAAGAGGGAAAGAAATTAAGGCCCTCTCCAAAGAAGAGGGGTTGAGGTGAGGTTAACCCTCTTTCCGCGCAGCGAAGAGAGGGTCAACAAGCGCAGCGATGTCGGGGTGAGTAATCGCCGCTTAGCCCACCACTTGTCATTTCGACCAACGGGAGAGATGACAAAGTATGTTTGAGAAATTACTGCCTATTTAAATACTTCATCGCCTCGGCAGCCACTATCTGCCCCGAAATAATAGCGGGCGGCACACCTGGTCCCGGTACGGTTAGCTGGCCGGTGTACAGCAGGTTTTTAATATGCTTGTTGCGCATGGCGGGTTTTAAAAAGGCGGTTTGATTGAGGGTGTTGGCCAAGCCATAGGCGTTGCCTTTAAACGCGTGATAATCGGCTTTAAAATCATTGAGGGCGTAGCTTCTTTTAACGATGATGGCATCACGAATGTTTTCGCCGGTAATGTTTTGAAAACGAGATACCAACAGATCGAAATATTTTTCGCGGATGCTTTCGTTATCTTCCAGCCCCGGGGCAACGGGCATCAGGAAGAAAAGATTCTCGCAGCCTGCCGGGGCCACGCTATCATCAGTTTTTGAGGGGCAGCAAACATAAAACAAAGGTTTATCGGGCCATTGTGGCGAGGTATAAATATCATTAGCGTGCTTTGCAAAATCCTCATCAAAAAATAAATTGTGGTGCTGTATACCTTTAACCTTTTTGTTAAGGCCCATGTAAAACAGCAGGCTTGAGGGTGATAGTGTACGGCTGTCCCAATATTTAGCAGTGTAGTTTCTGTAAGGTTCGTCCAACAGATGCTGGTCCACATGCTGGTAATCAGCATTGGCAATCACCATGTCGGCCTGCACGTTGCCTTTATTGGTGATCATGTTGCTTGCCTTTTTATTAGACACCTCAATTTTGGTGACCTCTGTATCCAGTTTGATCTCTACGCCCAAACTTTCGGCAAGGCTCACCATCGCTTTCACAATCTGGTTCATGCCGCCCATGGGGTACCAGGTGCCAAGCACCAGGTCGGCATAGTTCATGAGGCTGTACATGGCGGGGGTGTTTTGTGGCATAGCGCCCAAAAACAACACCGGGAACTCCAATAGCTGTATCAGTTTCGGGTTATTAAAATAATCGCGCACATGTTTGCTCATGCTGCTCAGCAATTGCAGGCCAAGGCTTTTTTTGAGCAGATCAAGGCTTAAATATTCAGTAACAGAATGAGAGGGTTTAAAAACATATTCGCCCATGCCCACTTTATATTTATATTCGGCTTGCTTTAAAAAATTTTCGAGCTGTGCGCTGCTGCCGGGTTCTATTTGCTCAAAGACTCTTGAGAGTTCGAGTCTCTCTTCAGGCACATCTATCAAATCATCCCTGCCATAATAAATACGATAAGCGGGATCAAGCCGTTTCAAATCATAATAATCAACCGGTTTTTTGCCGAATTGTGCAAAGAAATTTTCGAATACGTCAGGCATCCAATACCAGCTTGGGCCCATATCAAATATAAAGCCATCATGTCGCCATACCCCTGCCCTGCCGCCAGGCTGTTTGTTTTTTTCAAGGATGGTAACTTTATATCCTTCCTTCGCCAAAACACAGGCCGCCGACAGCCCCGCGAAGCCGCTGCCTATTACTACAATATGTTTTTTTGCATCTATCATTCGCCGCCTAAAGTAATAAGTTATGGGCATTTATATGCAGGATATTGAAGGTGACTCCGATGGAGTCTATAACTTTTCTGTTTTATTTCTATAAACATGATGCTCCTAAGGGAGCTTGACCGGTATAGTTTTATAAGAGCTATACTGTTTATAGAAAAGTTTTGCGGACACGCTTAAATATGTACTTTTGAAACTAAGCGCAACGTGTGAAAATGAATCTTTATGATGAAACCTGTTTTGAATGCAGCAAGCTGATCACCTCAAAGTACAGCACCTCGTTCAGTAAAGGTATCAGGGCATTTAACAAAACATACCGGTATCCTGTTTATGCCATTTACGGTTTTGTGCGCTATGCCGATGAAATTGTTGACACCTTTCATGACCACGATAAAGCGCAATTGATCAGTGACTTTAAACAGGACACCTTTAAAGCAATCGACCAAAAAATAAGCCTGAACCCGGTTTTGCATTCCTTTCAACATGTGGTGAACCAATACGGGATAGACCACCAGCTTATTGAGGAGTTTTTACGATCGATGGAGATGGACCTGGACCAGAAATTCCATAATAATGCCAGTTATCAAACTTACATTTATGGCTCGGCTGGTGTGGTGGGCCTGATGTGCCTGCAGGTTTTTTGTTATGAGGATAAAGAATTATATACGCAACTAACACCTATGGCCTTAAGCCTGGGGGCCGCTTTTCAGAAGGTAAATTTTTTGCGCGATATAAAAGCCGATCATACCGACCGTGGCCGCACCTATTTTCCGGGTATTGATTTTAATAATTTTACCCAGCAGGATAAACAGCGTATTGAGGCCGATATACAATGTGATTTTAACAATGCCATGGCGGGTATACAGCAATTGCCGCGTGGTGTACGCAAGGGTGTTTATATGGCTTACACCTATTACCTGCAACTATTTAATAAAATAAAGCACGCGCCCGCCAATGTGATTTTGGAAGACAGAATAAGAATTGCAGATGCCCATAAAACCGTTCTGTATTTTAAGGCGCTGATGTGGAACAGCCTACAAAAATAAATTTGATATGAGCGACCTGCCTCAATACACCAGATCACAACTGGCCCTGCGCAACGGGCAGGATAAGCCCGAGGTATGGATTGCTTATAAAGGATTGATCTATGACGTAACCCGCAGCCGGCTATGGCGCAATGGTAAGCATTATGAACACTGGGCCGGTCAGGACCTTACCCATGAGCTCGGCGACGCCCCGCATGATGAATGGGTATTTCAGAATTTTGAAGCAGTGGGGAGATTAAGCCCCTCCTAAATCCTCCCCGGCAGGGAGGACTTTTGAAGGAGACGAATATTAAAGCCCTCCCTACCGGGGAGGGTTGGGAGGGGCCTATTTTATCTCGAACGATGACAAGTTAACAAACTCCTGTATACGGTCTGCAATTTCTGTTTCAGTTAGATTCTTGATCTTTTCAGTACCAAATTTTTCTACGCAGAATGATGCCAGTGCCGAACCAAATATGATGGCGTTCTTCATATTATGAAAGCTTACCGTACCCACTTTTGCCATATAACCTATGAAGCCGCCTGCAAAAGTATCACCTGCGCCGGTTGGGTCAAATACTTCGGCCAGTGGCAATGCCGGTGCCGAGAATATTTTATCTTCATGAAACAATAATGCGCCGTGCTCACCTTTTTTAATGATCAGGTATTTGGGGCCCATGGTTAATATTTTACGGGCAGCTTTTACTAATGAATATTCGCCTGATAGCTGGCGTGCCTCGGCATCGTTAATAGTTAAAACATCGATGAGCTTAATAGTTTCCAGCAGGTCGTCCATGGCTATGTCCATCCAAAAATTCATGGTATCCATCACAATTAGTTTTGGGCGATTCTTTAAGCGCTTAATAACGGTTTGCTGTACTTGTGGGGTAAGGTTACCCAGCATCAGGTATTCGCAATCCTGGTAGCTTTCAGGGATGATGGGGTCAAAATCGGCTAATACATTCAGTTCGGTTATTAATGTATCGCGGCTGTTCATATCGTTGTGGTACTTGCCGCTCCAAAAAAATGATTTTTCACCTTTTTTTATTTGCAGCCCTTCGGTATTTACGTGATGGTTATTTAAATCATCTATTTCGCTTTGCGGGAAATCATCGCCCACTACCGCAACAATTTTCACCTTGTTATAAAAGTAAGCTGCCGCTAAACTTGCGTATGTGGCCGCGCCGCCAACTATTTTATCTGTCTTACCAAAGGGTGTCTCAATAGCGTCAAACGCCACAGTACCAATAACTACTAAACTCATTTAAAATATTTATAAATTTTTTTCTGACAAATATTGTGAAATTACCTCAGAAATCATACTTTTGCACACTCCAAACCGGAAAATGATTCCTGAGTAGCTCAGCCGGTTAGAGCATCTGACTGTTAATCAGAGGGTCGCTGGTTCGAGCCCAGCCTCAGGAGCAAAGCCCCGCATGTCCGCGGGGCTTTTATGCTTTATATTCCCTTCGTTTCAATCTTTGTAAATATCAACTGGGTTACAGAGTGGGTTTAAAGGTGTATAATTACGGTGTCGCGTCCCTGATTGCATTTTTTGTCGCGCTGTATTCCGGGTAAGGAACATTTACAACAGGTATCGCATTTGTTAACTACATAACCAGGCGGCACAATGGCTACATCATGTTTAGACCGTCCGTTAACCTTATTACATGTAATGTAATATTGGTTTCCTTTTATGGAATAGAGATGAACACTTATTTTAAGAAATGAAGGTGATACTAACTGATAACTATCCCAATTCGCAGCTATGACTTCACTTTTTGGTTGTTGTACGAATTTGTTTATTATACGAAAACCCAACATTACGTTAAGAATTGCTAAAAAGACTAATAGGCTAATTTTCATATAAATTATTTATGTCTTGATATTGTTGAATATTGTATGCAAGTTTTCGGTATCTCAAATATCACCGGCGTTTCATTACCATGCTCAGGACTAATTATAAACACCTCCTCTTTGTTAACTGCAAGGAAAAGAAGGGTGTATTTTGTGTTGGCATCAATAAGCGCTTTTTTGATTGCCGTGAAATTTTAATATTATTTACTAAACTGGTGTCCTTTTTTACCGTGTCTTCATAAAAATCATTCTTAAACATTAATGAAATGTTCGGGTGCTTGTTGTTAACCCAGTCATATTTTGCCTGGGAAACACCTGCAGCATTTGATAAGTAATAAAGCGCGGGGAAAATGATAATCAGCAAAGGGATCAGAAAATGTTCTTTGATCACTTTCATGAATTTGGTTTTTCGAAGCAAATAGGCTATTACTGAAATAAGGACTGCAAGTATAATTATTCGTGGTAACGAAAAGATATTGAAAATATTCACAAAGGGATTAAACGAATAGATTAGTAAAGAATAGAAATCAATATCTAATTGTGACATCGATAAACCATAATAACCAAAATAAGCATATACGTAAATCCATCCAGAAAAATATAAGTAAACCGCAATAATTACGGTGATATCACGAATTTTAGCCGGATTAGGCATTTCCCTGACAGAACTCATTGAATTAGTTTAGGTTATTTGTCACAAGATAAACGTTATTTATCTAATTAACAAGTAATTACTAAAAATACCCTCAGTTGACAAATACTTTTTTACTGGAGTGTCGACATAGTAACAACAACCTTAGGCCTGAAAGAAAATTACAGGATATTATTTAATTATATATTTTTACCCACGGGTAATATTGCCGGTAATATTATCATATAAGTAATATATATTTACATTAGTCTATGTTTTTAAATAAGATCAAAAGCGGTGAATCCGGAATATTAATGTACGGCATCACTCCGCCCAAATCAGAAACTGATCCTGAAAAAATTGCCTTAATCGCGCAAAAAACAACCGCCAGGCTTATATCACTTGATATTGATGCATTGATTGTTTATGACGTGCAGGACGAATCGGCACGTACTGCTGTGGAACGGCCATTTCCCTTTTTAAAAGCGCTTGACCCATTTACTTTTGCAAGCGGTTATCTCCAGGATCTGCATATCCCCAAGATCATTTACCGCCCTGCCGGAAAATTCTCAAAAGAAGAATTATCAGCCTGGCTCGATGAGCTTCATGAACTCAAATTTTATCCGGTTTTTGTAGGGATACCCACACCCGATTTTCCGGTTAAAACCAGTTTGCCCGAAGCTTATAAACTATGGAGCAAGCACGAGCAAAACTCTGTAATTGGTGCTGTAACTATTCCTGAAAGGCACGCTGTGCTTCAGGATGAGGATAAAAGGATATTGGATAAAGTGAGTTGCGGCGTATCTTATTTTATTTCGCAATGCGTATTTAACCTGGATTATGCAAAGCAGGTTATTGAGGACCTGGGGAATACCTGTAAAAGAGAGAATGTGAATTTTCCGACAATTATTTTTACACTAACCGCTTGCGGTTCGGCAAAAACACTTGATTTTATGGAATGGCTGGGCATTCACGTTCCTGACACTTTGAAGGAAGATTTTAAACAGGCTGAAAACATGCTGGAAAAGTCGATGAATGTTTGTTTGAATATAGCCTCGGCACTCACTGATTTTTGTACCGAAAGGTCAATTCCTTTTGGATTCAATATTGAAAGTGTTGCGATCAGAAAAGAAGAGATTGAAGCATCTATCACCATGTTGACGCAAATAACAGATATGCTGAATAAAAAAGGCGTCCGCAAAAAATATCATGGCGTAGCATGAAAAAATATTGCCCCGGCATTGGTCGGGGTTCATTAAACGCTTTTAAAAAGTATAAAAAGCCCCCGCATTCCTTCGGGGCTTTTTTTTCGTTATTTTTGGTTTGGTCCCTCATTAATTTAAATTAAGATCGATGCATACTATCCTGCCTTTTTTACTCGCGATGATCGCCGCCGTTGTTTTATTGGAAATGTGGGCAACCAAGCTAAGGGTGGCTTACCCCATTTTATTGGTAGTGGCGGGCTTGGTAGTTAGTTTTATACCTGGATTGCCCCCTGTAAGAATTGATCCCGATCTGATATTTTTTATATTTCTGCCGCCACTTTTGTTCGATGCTTCGTGGACCATTTCATTTAAAGAAATGAAAAAATGGTGGCGCATCATAAGCAGCTTTGCCTTTTTGGTGGTGTTTTTTACGGCATTATCGGTGGCCCTTGTTGCCAATCATTTTATGCCCGGATTTTCAATAGCGCTGGGGTTTTTATTGGGTGGCATAGTCGCCCCGCCTGACGCGGTAAGTACCGGGGCCATTACCAAGTTTATAAAAGTTCCCAGGTCTACCTCGGCCATACTCGAAGGCGAAAGCCTGCTTAACGACGCGTCGTCACTGATCATATTCCGTTTTGCTTTGATAGCGGTGGGTACAGGCCAGTTTGTTTGGCAGCAGGCGGCACTGAGTTTTTTGTGGATGGTGATTGGCGGCGCAGGCATTGGGCTGCTTTTAGCCTGGCTGTTTGTTCAGGCACATAAACGCCTGCCTACTGATGCTGCTTCTGATACCGCCCTTACGCTTATAGAACCCTATTTTATGTATTGGGCAGCCGAAGAATGTCATTGTTCGGGCGTATTGGCGGTGGTATGTGGCGGCCTGTACATGTCGGCAAAGCGACTCAAATTTTTGAACAGCGAAAGCCGTATTAAAAGTTTCAGCGTGTGGGAGAGCTTTGTATTTATGCTTAACGGCATCGTGTTTTTGATTATCGGCCTTGAGCTTCCTGAAATTGTAGCGGGCCTGCGTACCCAGGGCATACCGGTAAGCACCGCTATAGGCTACGGCGTACTGATTACCGGTGTGTTAATAGCAGTCAGGATGATAAGCGCCTACATAGCCATGGTAGCTACATTTATTTTTCGACCAAGTGTGGTTGCTGCAGCAGGGCTAAACACCCGCCGATGGTTAATACCCTTTACCTTAGGATGGTGCGGCATGCGCGGAGTAGTATCATTAGCTGCCGCGTTAGCCATCCCTATAACACTGAATAACGGGGCCGCCTTTCCGCAGCGTAATCTGATACTGTTTATCACTTTTATTACCATTTTGCTCACGCTGGTAGTGCAGGGGCTAACACTGCCTTATTTAATCAGGAAAACGCACGTGTTTGATGATCTGCTGAATCAAACCCGTGAAGAAGAAACCCGGAAAAAAATGAAACGGGGCCTGAAAGAACATATGTACCAGTTTCTGAAAGATAAATATGAAAATGAACTAAACGGCCATACCGGTTTAGAGAAATTTATTAAACAGTGGGAAGAACGGTCAAAAGCCGCGGATGATAGCTGGCTGAATGAAACATCAAAAAAGATATTTATTGAACTACTGGAAAGCCAGCGCCAATATTTGAACGAGCTTAATAAAGATTCAACTGTTGATGAAGAGATCATTCGCGTGCAATTATACCAGATAGACCTGGAAGAAGAACGGCTGAAGATAGTTTAATGATCTGACAGGGTGTTTCAAAGTTATAGTGGTACGGGTAATAACTCCTGCCAAAATTGCTTTAATCTGCATAAAAAACCCCGCATGTTTGCAGGGACTTTTTTTATGCCTGGTTTTAAAAGAGTGGTGTGCTAAACCCCTACACCGGCAAATATTTATTTAATACTTTGCCGTTTTTGTAAGCGGTCGAGCTTTCTAATTTCAACACCTTTTGCTCTTTAAAAATGGTAAGCCCCTTCCCTATGGCAACCGGGCAGGTTAAAATAAAATATTCGTCAATAAGGTTTTGGCTGATGAGGGAGCTTACAAAATCGGCACCACCATACACCAGGATGTCTTTACCGGGTTCTTTTTTCAGCGCCTGTACTACGGCAGCAAGGTCTCTGTTTTCTACTTCGGCGTTTCTGCCGCTTGTAACAGTTTCTATACGGCTAAAAACAATTTTGCGCATATTTACTATCAGTTGCGCTAAAGTTTTTTGCGGGCTGTCGGTCTTACTGTCGGCAGTGTTTTCCCAGAAATCGAAAAATCCTCGGGTCATTTTGCGTCCCATCAAAAGGGTATCGCAGCTGTCGGCCAAATCAATCATTTTCTGGAAACCTGCTTCATCACCGCCCGAAATGAATATCCAGTCGCTCTCGCCATTCGGCCCGGCTACAAAACCATCAATGCTTGTTTGTATCTGTAATTTTAATTTTCTCATGATAATTGTGTTTATAAAGTGATCGTGTTTATTTATAGCACAAATATCTGCACGCGATCCATTATACTGCGGGTGCGATGATGACAAAACAGGTGGCTATTTGCGCCAGAAAACGGGTGCGAAGCATAAAGCACAATCTTTATCGCCTCCCAAATGCCAGACAGTGGCATAGCGTTTATTTTTACGATAAATTAAAATGTATAAGTGATCAGTAGAAAGGTATAAGCCCGCCGCCGGCTTTAGGCTCACCTTTGCTTTATAAAATATAAAGCAAAAATGAAAAAGACAGTATTAATTACAGGTGCATCTTCCGGGTTTGGAAAAGAAACCGCTAAATTATTTCATAAAAACGGCTGGAATGTAATAGCCACCATGCGTTCGCCCGAAAAAGAAACAGAGCTAACAGCGCTTCACGGCATTTTGATCAGCAAGCTGGATGTAACAGATAAAGCCACTATACAAACTGCCGTTAACGAAGGCATTGCAAAATTTGGCCAGATCGATGTATTGGTAAACAACGCCGGCTACGGCGCGCTTGGCCCGTTAGAAGCGTCAACTACCGCACAGATACAACACCAATTTGATGTTAATTTATTCGGATTGATTGATGTGACCAAAGCGGTATTGCCGGGTATGCGTGAGCATAAAGCAGGTACTATCATCAACGTTTCGTCGGTAGGTGGCAGGGTTACGTTTCCGTTCTCGTCGCTTTACCACGCCACTAAATTCGCGCTTGAAGGTTTGACGGAATCTTTGCAATATGAACTGAATCCATTTGGCATCAACTTTAAAATTGTTGAACCTGGTGGTTACAAAACCGAGTTTGCCGGGCGCTCAATGAACCTTTTTAATGTTGATGGATTGGATCATTATCAATCAACATTTAAAAAATTCATGACCATGATTGATAACTGGCCTATGTCTGAAAATATTGGTGAAGTAGCCGAGGTTATTTACGAGGCAGCTACAGATGGAACCGAAAAACTGCGTTACCCGGCAAACCATGAAGCCGAACAGCTGATACAAAGCAAACTGCAAATGACTGACGCCGATTTCAAAAAAATGATGGCCGCCCAAACAGGCATATAATTATTATTGGCTGCCCGTATTGGGGCAGCCTTTCATTTTTTATGGTAACTTTATAAATAAAATAATGCCCGATAAATATATAGATCTGCAATCCATCAGCGACCTGCACAAACTGGTTCAATATACCCCGCCGAAACATCCTTTGGTAAGTTTGATAGATCATACCGATTTTTATGAAAAGCGCCCGAAAGTTGATGCCTTTTATCGATTTGGCTTCTATACGGTATCGTGCAAAAAGTTTGAAGGGCTTTTAAAATACGGCAAGGGGCATTATGATTTTAACGAGGGCTCGTTAATGTTTACGGCACCGGGCCAGGTTATTGCACCCGGCCCGAATGTTATTGTAGACGAAGGCTGGGCGCTGTTTATTCATCCGGACCTGATACATGGTACCGATCTGGGCAGGAAAATACACCAGTATTCTTTTTTTAATTATGAAACTAATGAGGCCCTGCATATTTCGGAAGACGAGAAACTGGTTATTAAAGATTGTGTGACGAAAATTGAAAAAGAATATTCGCAAAACATCGATAAGCATTCGCAGGGCCTTATTGTAAGTAATATTGAATTGCTGCTTAATTATTGCAACCGCTTTTACGACCGTCAATTTTATACGCGCGCAAAAGTTAACTCGGACGTAGTCCAAAAATTTGAAAAACTGTTAAAAGATTACTTTTTGCAAAGCACGCTGATTGAAACCGGCCTGCCCGGCGTTAAGTACTTTGCTTCGCGCCTTAACCTGTCGCCCAACTATTTATCCGATCTGTTAAATAAATTTACAGGCAAAACCACGCAGGAGCACATTCACCTGGAAATGATAGACAAAGCAAAAACCTTGTTATGGGGCACCAATAATTCTATCAGCGAAATAGCTTACGGGCTGGGCTTTGAGCACCCTTCGCACTTCACAAAGATATTTAAAGCAAAAACCGGAAAATCGCCAAGCGAGTACCGCCATTTAAATTGAAAGATATTACCGCGGCGTCAATCAACCCTTGATCAGCATAAAAACAGAGAACATGGAATAATTTATGGCATAAAGATGTAAACAATGGGTACTAGTTAATTGTAATAATATAACTGCTATTAATAAAACAGCATATGTGTGAGTAAATAGCTTTTTATTTTATTCATTTACTAATTATGTTTGCTATGTTGTTAACTATTAAACGCAAGCTGTATTTACCCCAACTAATGAAATACACCAAGTATGAAACAAGAGCCATTGGCTTAAAAAGAGTTTATATCCGCCTGCAAGACCTGTTTTTAAAATGGCACAGTTATCATTTATTAAGCCTGGAACAAACTGTAGCTTTTATGAAACCGTACGAGATAATGTTTATTCCGGAAAACACGATCCTGTTACCTGAATTTTCTGATTGCGCCGATCCTGAAAAAAACATTTTTAAAGAAAAAACATATACTACCGAGGGTGTATATGTATGGGATTATAAGGACAATAAAAGAAAGGCCGAACTGTCAACCAATGGCTCTGTAATATTACAAGACAAGGTATTACGTACAGATTACGACCACTGGAGCTTTTACAAAGACGTAAGGAAAAAAGATACCCGGCCGGTAAAAGAAGTACCGGTTATGATAGCCCCGTTTAGCCATTTTCAGGAAAAGGTTGGTTATGGCGGTTACTTTGATTATGTTTTTTTGGTAGCTACCAAACTGACACGTATTAAAGAAGCCTTACCCGATGAAGATCTCTCTGACGTAATAATCTCCTATCCGCCTTATCATGATAAATATGAAAGCGATTATTTATCACTGCTTGATTTTAACCCGGCTAACTTGATTGACAGCAGTAAGTACAAAGTGGTTTCGCCACGGGTAATTACGGCAAACAGTTCGCACTGGCATCCAAATTTTGGCGATATTCAAGTATTTAAAAAGCATATTGAAAAAAAATTTAAACCGGTTAAAACAGAATCGAACAGAATTTACATAAGCCGCAAAGGCCGAAGGCAGGTTATTAATGAAGACGAGCTTATCGTGCTTTTAAAAAAATTCGACTTCCAGATCATTGAGGATATACCACGCACTATTTTTGAGCAAATATCTATCTATCACAACGCTTCATTTATTATAGGCCCGCATGGCGCGTCTTTCGCCAATATTATATGGTGCGAGCCGGGAACTCAATTATTCGAATTATTTTCAAGTAATTATGTGCCTGATTTTTTTGTTTACCTGACCACAGTAATGCACATGAAATACACCGCTTATTATGATGGAGTACCTGATAGTACAGTAAATTATCTGGACGGAATAAGCGAAAATATGTACATATCTATACCCGCTTTAGAGACCTGCCTGAAAAACATTTTTGAAACTGCTAATTAAAGTTAACCCTAACTTTCTGACAACGAGTTACGTAATACACCCTAAATACTAAAAGTATTTGAGTTAAAAATGATGAATTATACTCGTTTACAGGTCAAATCATCAGCAGTAAAAAGAATAAAAAATCAATTTATATAAACTATTGATTAATAGTTGTGCAAGATGAAAAGTGTTTTATAGCACAAAAACCTTGCCTTTTAAATAAAAAATTGCTTAAAAGTATAACCATGATTATTTTATAATAAATTTTAGAAAGATTAACCTTTTAAATAGATTTAAACCTACAATCTGATTGAAACTTTATCACAAAAAGGAAACTATTACTCTCCAA
>DATJJI010000057.1:0-3688 GCA_035492275.1 Mucilaginibacter sp. | reverse complement strand
CGGTATAATAACATAACACCGGCAGCATGAAGTGAACCTTGCTTTATGCTACCGGTAATTGTGGCGCATAAGTCTTACCTTTGCACCTGTTAAAATATTACATATTGGATACCACAAACCCCAAAACCAAACAATTTAATTTTGCCGAAGGCGAACTGCTGCTGGTTAACAAACCTTACAAGTGGACCAGCTTTGACGTAGTGGGCAAGCTGCGCAATTCGTTTAAACCGTTAAAATTAAAAGTGGGGCATGCCGGCACGTTAGATCCATTAGCTACGGGGTTGCTCATCATTTGCACCGGTAAAATGACCAAGCAGATAGATAGTTTCCAGGCCGAAGAAAAAGAATATACCGGTACCATGATATTGGGAGCCACTACCCCATCGTATGATATGGAGACGGAAGTGGATGAAAAGTTTGACACAAGCAACCTTTACGACGAGCAGATACGTAATGCCTGTAAACAATTTATGGGCGATATACAGCAATACCCTCCGGCCCACTCGGCCGTGAAAATAGATGGCGAGCGGTTGTACGAAAAGGCCCGTCGCGGCGAGGAAGTTGAACTACGTTTACGCAATGTTACCATCAGCGAATTTGAAATAACCCGTATTGAACTGCCCGAGGTTGATTTCCGCGTGGTATGCAGCAAAGGCACCTACATCCGCTCATTAGTGAATGATTTTGGCAAAGCTTTGAACAACGGCGCTTACCTGTCAAATTTAGTGCGTACCCGCAGCGGCAATTTTAAACTAAATGATGCCTGGGAGGTAATGGATTTAGTGAACGTTATTAAAGAACAAAAACAAATAAGCGAATGAATTCTTTTTGATTAAAAAAGTCAAATCCGAAATCGCAATTCCGAAATCCGAAATGAAAATCTACCATCATATCGATGAATTTAAACCCGTTAAAAATGCCGTAGTAACCATTGGCACGTTTGACGGCGTACACCTGGGCCATCAAAAAATCATATCACGCATTAAAGAATTGGCAGCGACATGTGGTGGCGAAACGGTGATATTAACTTTTTTCCCGCATCCGCGGATGATATTGCACCCCGAAGATGAAAATATTAAACTCATCAACACCATTACTGAAAAAGCCGGATTGCTTGAGCAGTTAGGTGTAGACCATTTGATCATCACCCCTTTTTCGCGCGATTTTTCGAACCAGAGCGCCGAAGATTATATCCGCGACATTTTGGTGAATAAAATAGGGACCAAAAAAATTGTGATCGGCTATGACCACCGTTTTGGCAAGGACCGTCGTGGCGGGCTAAGCGACCTTGAAAAATTCGCGCCTGTGTATGGTTTTGATGTGATCGAGATACCTGAGCAGGATATCAATGATGTGGCCATCAGCTCCACCCGCATACGCCAGGCTTTGCTTGCAGGCGATATTGCTACTGCGCAAACCTTTTTAGGCTATCGGTTCTTCATTACCGGCAAGGTAATTCGGGGCGACCAGATCGGCAGGCAAATTGGTTACCCTACCGCCAATATCAGCATCGAAGAAAAATATAAACTGATACCCGGCGACGGCATTTTTGCGGTAAAGGTCCGGGTAAACGGTACCGACTATAACGGTATGGCTTACATTGGCAGCCGCCCCACTATTAATGGCATGACCCGTAATATCGAGGTTAACCTGTTTGATTTTAACCAGGAAATTTACAACGAAACCATCCGCATGGAGTTTCATCACTTTGTGCGCGGCGACATCAAGTTTTCGGGCCTGGATGAATTAAAGGCGCAGATTGCTAAGGATAAAGAAGCGGTTATTGAGTTATTGAGTTATTGAGTTGAATCTTGATTTTGGTCGATTGTTTTAAATATTGAAAAAACAATTGCTTTATTAGTCTATTATTTATTTATACGTAATAACTCAATAACCTATTAACTGCTAACCAAATCAATGTCCAAACTCAACATCGATAAAGCCGAAAGCGATTTTTTGAACAGTACCATCAAGCACTGGGAGAAAGAAGAGCTGCTCACTACCGATCAGGCCGAAAAACTGCGTAACTCGTACGAAGTAAAAGGCTTTGACTGGATGCGGCTGGCCAAGTATTCGTTTTGGATAGCTTTGATATGCGGCGGCGCATCCTTCGCGTTTTTGGTGATCAATGATGCCGTGGTTAACTGGCTCCGGCATTTATATTACACGCCCGATATTGTCATCAGTATGATATCAGGCGTAGCAGCCGCTTTCCTGTTTTACTGGGGCCGCCGGCGCGAGCGCCTTTATCCCGAAAAAATATTCAGCAATGAAGCCGTAATATTTACCGGCATTCTATTCACTGCCTGCTGCATTGCCTACCTGGGCAAAACTTTTGATAATGGCTCAGGGCATTACTCGCTGTTGTTTTTAATCTCGGTTTTCGTGTATGGCTTTTTAGGCTGGCGCATGAGCTCTCGGCTGATCTGGCTCTTCGCTCTTATCTCGCTGGGCAGCTGGTTCGGTACCGAAACGGGCTTTCAAACCCATTGGACTGATTACTTTCTGGGAATGAACTATCCGCTGCGCTTTGTACTTTTCGGTGTAGTGTTGGTTAGTGCTTGCGCGGTACTGCGTTACCGTAAATGGTTCGCCTACTTTTGGGAGCAAACTTATGTGGTGGGATTGTTATACCTGTTTATATCGTTATGGTTGCTCAGCATATTTGGTAATTACGGCAACCTCGATAAATGGTACCAAATCAAACAGATCAGCCTATTTTATTGGGGGATCATCTCGATGTGTGTGGCCGGCCTGTTCCTGCTGTTTGGCTTAAAATACAAGGACGATATATCACGCGAGTTCGGCATTACTTTCCTTATCATCTTCATCTACACCAAATACTTCGAGTACTTTTGGGAAAACACCAATAAAACATTATTCTTCGCCATATTGGCGGCTTCATTTTGGCTCATTGGCCGCAAAGCGGAGAAGATTTGGAACCTGAAAAGCAGAGCTTCGAAGGATTAATATGGCCTGTCATCCTGAGCTTGTCGAAGGATGAGCGAAGGCCTTTGCCCGTATGCTTCGACAGGCTCAGCACGACAACGCACTTTACAAGTTTTTTTTGATTTCCTGCTTCGGCTTAACAGCCAGGTAAACCCTTTTCACCACATGGTATCCCGCGAAAGCGAAAAATAAAATAGCGATAGCTGTGTTAATTACCCGGGTGCTCAGCGCAAATTTACTTTGAATATATTTGGCAAACTCGGCATATAAAAACAAGCACAAAAACGCGCCACCAGCCGAACCTACGCTAAATATCACCAGATCCAAATTACCGTATACGATCCATTGATGAGTGATCATATAGGTACCGGTTATCATCCAAAACGGAACCTGCATAGGATTTAAAAAGCCCAACAGAATGCCGTACTTTACACTGTCATGTTCGGAGTATTTGGTTTCGGGCGGTTTTTTACGATTAAGCCAGGTAACAGTACCTAACACCAGGAACAACGCTACCATCACCCAATCGATCACCACATCCAGATGCGCTTGTGCCGACAACCATTTGGCCGCGTGCATAATAAAATAAGTAAAGAAAAATTCGACGCACGAAAACGCGGTAATAAACTGCAGCGCCTGCTTCATTCCGCGGTTTATGGTGATCCGTACCAGCGTAAGATTAATGTTTCCGGGTGGTATGTAGCCTATAAAATTGGCTATGAGTCCGAGGAAGAAGGTT
>DATJJI010000056.1:0-38739 GCA_035492275.1 Mucilaginibacter sp. | reverse complement strand
AAAATATAGCCTGCATATTTAAAATACAATTGCAGCTGCGATGTGCCGCCCTCTACATAAATAGGTTTTAATACAGGCAGGGCCTCATGCTTTTCGGTATCAATAGTAAAGCCCTCGGCATACACATTATGCTTTTCAATGAGCGGGGCCACAAATTTTTCAAGATATGATTTCTCGCTTGAACGAGGGACGGCTATATAACGCTTGTTTAAAAATGGCACCAATTTTTTACCCTCAATTTCTTTATCAAAATGATAAAGGGTATCGTCCATGAGCATCCAGGCAGGCTGATTGCAAATTATCTCGGCATTTTTAAACATGAACTCAATACGCATGCCTTTGTATTTAATGGTAGGGAAATAGCGTATCTCCTCCTCATTTCGCCTGAAATGAAACAGCACCGACGCCGCTTCATCAGCAATTTTTAGCTTGCGCTCGGCAGGGTAACCTTCCTTGCTCATCAGGTAAATCAATTTATTACCAAGCAGATTCAGTGCATCCGCCATGCGCTTTTCAATTTTTGGGCGTATGGTATCATATAACTGTTCGGTAAAAACTTTGGCAAAAAACTCGGATGGGCGGATAGGCTTTTTATAGAACTTTTTGATCACGTTACCCTGCTCAATCTCCTCCAGTAGTTTGATCAGCTTCAGGTCGGCATCATCAAGGCAATGTACAAACTCGGTGGCTGTATTTGAGAATAGACGCTGGTGGGTTAATGAAAATTCGCCGTTGGGGTTTAGCTGAACAATGTGCGGCTCAATTACAAAACCAAGGTACTCGTGCCGGGCTATGGCATAAATAATCTGGCAAGGTTTTGAACTGTCTACGCGTAACATGTGCTTCAGGGTAAAATATTTTAGAAGCTACATCAACAAAAAATTCAAACGTAAACAGAATTTATTTCAGGCGGAAATGTTTGGGGTTAAATAATTATCAACAATGTTGGTTTAGTTGTTCACTTGTTTATTAGTTCATTAGTTTAAACAAAGACGGCAGGTACCAATAAACTAATGAACCATTAAGCTAATAAACTAAACCTCAACCTCTCCCTCAAAAACCTGCACAGCCGGGCCCTCTAAAAATATGTGGTTAAAGGTGCTGCCGTCATAATTAAAACGGATGTTCAAATCGCCGCCTAAAACTTTTATAGGTGTTTCTATCGTACCGGTTTGGTTGTTATGCTTCGCCATAGCTAAAGCTACCGCGGTAACGCCGGTGCCGCAGGCGTAGGTTTCGTCTTCAACACCGCGCTCAAAGGTGCGTACAAAATAGCCTTGGCCGTTTGGCTCAACAAAATTTACGTTGATGCCGTTGGTTTTATAGGTTTCGTTATTGCGGATGGCGTGGCCATCCTGGTAAACATCTTTATTAGCCAGGTTATCGGCCATAGCTATGTAATGCGGCGAACCGGTATTAAGCACATAGGCTTCGCCATCGCGGTTTATTTCAGCAACGTCAATCATTTGCAGGCTCACCCAATCGCCGCTTGCCGAAATTTTAGCATGATGCGCGCCATCTACCGCCAAAAAATCGGTTTCGGTATCAATAATGCCTAAAAATTTGGCGAAAGCTACAATACAACGGCCGCCGTTGCCGCACATACTGCTGGGCTGCCCGTCGGCATTATAATATACCATCTCAAAATCATACCCCACTTTGTTTTGTAAAAACATAATCCCATCGCCCCCTATACCAAAACGGCGGTCGCACAAATGCGCGATCAATGGTACATTATGATGATCGATAGGGTTTTCGCGGTTATCAACCAGTATAAAATCATTACCGGCGCCCTGGTATTTATAGAAATGTATTTTCACAGTGTTATATCTGGTAAATTTTGCATTTTAGCTTAACAGGGGTGGCGGAAACAACAAAACCGCCTGGTCTGTTAAATTTTAACATTTTTTAACATAAGAAAGTATAACTAAATGTTGTTTATACCGTCTATATGATATTAAATTTGGATTACAAAAATAAGTATAACAAACAGAATAATAAGGAATAATAAGATGAAAAGATTTGGGATAACACTATTAACAGCTTTTGTAGGTGGTGCCATGGCGCTGGGGGCTTACAAAATTATCGAAAACAAGTATGCTGATAACATGAGCTTTGATGATAAGCAAAAGGTTTATTTTGCCAGTAATCATTTAAGCCCTATAACATCATCAGCAGGTGAGGTTGATTTTACACAAGCTGCAGCGGCAGTGACCCCTGCAGTGGTTTACATTCGTACTACTTATTCAAATACTGAGCAAAATTCGCAACAGGACCAAATGCAACGTATGTTTGGTGAGATGTTTGGCCAGCGTATGCCGCGCCAAAACACTCCGCAAATGGCATCAGGTTCGGGTGTAATTATTTCGCCTGATGGTTACATTGTTACCAATAACCACGTAGTTGAAAAGGCTGATAAAATTGAGATCACTACAAATGATCATCGTCATTTTACTGCCAAAGTTATAGGTACCGATCCTAACACCGACCTTGCACTGATTAAAATAAGCGGTACTAATTTACCGGTTGTACGTTTAGGAAACTCGGATGATGCTAAAGTAGGTGAGTGGGTACTGGCAGTTGGTAATCCGTTTAACCTTACCTCAACTGTTACAGCGGGTATTGTGAGCGCTAAAGGCCGTGGTATCAATATCATCGGTCAGCAGGATGATGAAGATCAGAATCCATTTGGCCCAACCAGGATGCGCTCTAACCAGCCAAAAGTTAACTCGGCTATCGAGTCGTTTATACAAACAGATGCAGCCATTAACCCTGGTAACAGTGGTGGTGCATTGGTAAATACCAAAGGCGAGCTGATAGGCATTAACTCGGCTATCGCTTCACATACCGGTTCGTACGAAGGTTATGGTTTTGCCATCCCTATCAACCTGGCTAAAAAGGTATTGAACGATATACAAAAATATGGTGCCGTTAAACGCGGTTATATTGGTGTTACCTTCGCTGATTTGAGCCAGACTGATCAATTAGGCGATCTGAAAACTGATAAAACAAACGGTTTGTATGTCAGATCTGTTGCTCCTGGTGGCGGGGCAGAAGCTGCCGGTTTAAAAGAAGGTGATATTATTACCAAAGTTGAAGGCAATACCGTTTATGAGTCGTCAGACCTGCAGGAACGTGTAGGCCGCTTACAGCCAGGCGATAAAATAAACCTGACCGTTTTACGTAACGGCAGCGAGAAAAACTTTACCGTTACGCTTAAAGCCGATGCTCCTGTAGCCCGTATAGCTGCCGCATCAAAATCGGCAACCGAGTTATACAATAAATTGGGTGCAAGCTTTGTTCCGTTAACCCCGGCACAAAAAAGCAAAATGCATGTAAGCGGTGGTGTTACAGTTACCCAGGTACGTGAGGGTGGTTTATTTGATGAAGCCGAAATACCTGCAGGTACCGTTATTACCAGCATTAACCGTGAGCCTATCAATACCGTAGCTGATATTGATAAAGCCATAACTAATTTAAGAAATGGCATGCTTAACATAGGCGGATATTATCCTGATGGTACCAGATTCAATAACACATTTACAGTAGGGCAGTAATCCAGTCTGCTTTAATGTGGAAACCCGGCTATAAGCCGGGTTTTTTTGTGGCCTAACCCTAAATCCCTCTCCAAAGACTAAGAAAGGCGAAATAAAGTCTCCCCTACCGGGGGAGATTTAGAGGGGGCTTATTACCTTTGCGCCATGATCGATGTAGTATTAAAAAAGGGTAAAGAAAAAGCGGTTCTCCATCGCCATCCGTGGGTTTTTTCGGGTGCTATTGAGCAGGTGAAGGGTAAACCTGCCAATGGTGATATTGTACGCCTGGTAAACGCCAAAGGCGATTTTATGGCTTATGGCTTTTATAACGATCAGTCGCGGGTGGCTTTGCGCTTGTTGGAGTGGGATGAGCATGTTACTGTAAATGAAGATTGGTTCCGCAATAAAGTTGCCGTAGCCGTTGCCGGGCGCGGCGAATTGCTGGGTACCGGTGCCACCAATACCTGCCGTTTAATATTCAGCGAATCTGATTATCTGCCAGGTTTAATCGTTGATAAATATGGCGATCATTTAGCCGTGCAGGTGCTAACATCGGGTATTGAAAAAATGATGCCGGTTATTATTGATGAGTTGCAGCGCCTGCTAAACCCCTTAAGTATTTTTGATAAAAGCGACGCCTCATCGCGATCGCACGAAGGATTGGAAACTACCAACGTGGTTTTGTTCGGCTCGGAGCCACCTGAATCTGTCGAGGTAAAAGAGAATAACGTTATCTATAATATCAATATCGCCGAAGGTCAAAAATCAGGCTTTTATTGCGACCAGCGCGATAACCGCAAAATTGTAGCCGCGCATGCCAAAGGCAAAAAAGTACTCGATTGTTTTTGCTATACCGGTGGTTTTACACTGAACGCTTTACACAACGGATCCGCATCGGTTACCAGTGTAGACAGTTCGGCGCTGGCTATCGAAACGTTGAAAGCAAACATCGGCCTTAACAAACTGGATGCGAAAAAGCATACCGCCATACAATCCGACGTAAATAAACAGCTACGGGTTTTTAAGGATGAAGGTGAATTGTTTGACATCATCATACTTGATCCGCCAAAATACGCGCCATCACGTTCGGCTTTAGACAGAGCATCACGAGCTTACAAGGATCTGAACCGTTTAGCCATGCTGCTGTTAAATAAGGGCGGTTTACTGGCCACCTATTCCTGCTCGGGCGCTATGGATATGGAAACTTTTAAACAGGTAATAGCCTGGGCCGCGTTGGATGCGGGTAAACAGGTGCAATTTATTCACCAGTTTTGTCAACCCGAAGATCACCCGGTACGCTCATCCTTTCCTGAGGGGGAGTATTTGAAAGGGTTGTTGTGTAGAGTTTTTTAAAGTACAAATAAGATGTCATTTCGAACGAAGAGAGAAATCTTAAACACCATACCTAATAAGACGTTCAAGATTTCTCTCTTCTTTTGAAATAATAATTTAGAAATATCTATTCAAACTTTACCCCACCGCCGTAATTGGCTTTGATAACAATCATCTTATCCGAATTACCTTTGCCTATATGGCCCTTAAACGATCTGGTTGGGCTCCATCTTGTATCATCGCCGGGCACTTTGCTGGTTAGGCTCACCGCGTTATCGCCATAAGTAAAGTTGGTATAATTAACAACTACATCAAAGTCGGCATTGATAGCGGGTGTTACATTTAATTTTACCGGCGCGTATGACGAAATGATGGATAACGCTTTCAAGTTTTTATCCAGATCGGCAATTTGCACACCGCTGCCATATTGCACATTAATTTTACCTGATGTGGTTAACTTACCTATTTTAGCCGGGCTGTATTGAATATCTAAATTCAATTTATCGGCTGCGTCAAGTTTAAGGCTGCCATATTGTACATCCAGGTTGCTACCAGCCAGGCCAGCTATATCCGCGGCAACATATTGCAAGTTGATAACATTATCGCTGTTAGATAGTGTTTTAGCTATCAGGCTGCCATAGGTATTATTGATAGTCACTTTGCCGTCAAGGTTAGGCAAGGTTGTAACGCCATAGGTGTTTTTAATATTAAGCGCGCTTTTAACCGGCATGTAAACCGTATAAGTGACAATAACTTTATGCACCATTGTTACCCTATCATTCATAATAGACATCCCCCAGTTGCTGCTTCTGCTACGGTCTATAATAGTTTTAAAGCTAACTACATTGTTGTCTTTACTATCAACAATTTTAGTCTCGTCAAGTAATTTTTGTGAATCCTCGTCACTTGTTGTATAGGCTTTTACCTGCACATCAACTTTAAACTCATTTTTGTTCCAGGTATTTACGGTTATGTTGCCATAGGTGTTTTCGATCTTTAACTTATCGTCTTTATCTACCGAATAACTTTTGCTGTAAGTTTTAACTTTTTCTTTCACATTGCCGTTTTCAACTTCCTTTTGAAGCCTTTCGTCCGAATTGCCGTAAACGGTTCTTACCCTGCTAAAACTCCTGCTAAAAGCCGAATCAGATTTTCTGCCCATATCCAGCGTTCTTAAGGTCATTCTTTCTCTTGTTAGGTCTGTGAGCTTTTTGGCGTGTTCTCTGGCCAGTTCTCCCATTTCTTTGCTCAGGGCGCGCTGCTGTTCCTGTAACTTTCTCATTTTGCGCGTATAGGCAGTATCAGTGCTTTGCGCAGGGCCAATATAATATACGCTTGGGTTTACTGTAGTGGCCGATCCTTGTTCGTACACATATACCTGTGGTGTTTGCACATTTACTTGCGGCGGTGTTGGGGCCTGTGCAGGGGCAGGCGCTTGCTGTGCATGGCCTGCCATGCTGTAAAACGTTAGTTTTACAAATGCCATAGCGGCAATGCTATATATCCTTAATTTCATTTTTTTGTTTTTTGAAGTCGTTAAATTGTTCAATTACACTCAATTGCTGATTTAGTACCTCGGTTTGTACCTGCAAGTTCCGGATCATTGCATGTAAAACCTTTTCCTGATCGGGGCTGGTAGCCAAATCATTATTTAGTTTTTTATAAGTAGAATCCATTTTAGCGATATCAGCGCTAAACTCTTTATATAATTGCGGGGCTGTGTTCGCAATTGTTTTTAACTCAATACGTTTGGTGGCAACTAACGAAGCATAATGAGCCTGTTCTTTTGCGTATTCGGGGTTAATGGCGGCAAAATTTACCGGTTGTTTTTTCTGCTGATAGATGTAAGTAACAAAGCAGGCACCCATAATTAATATCACCATAGCGGCAACCCGCAAAACAAACCCTAACGAAAATGTTTTTGCCTCGCGTTTTTGCGCTATAAATTGTTGTGGTAATTCGTTCTCTATCCTGCCCCATAAGTTTGCCCTTGGTTCCAGGTCATCAAATTCTTCACGGTTGTGTTTTATAAAATCCTCTAATCGCTTGCTCATTGTATTATCCCTTTTCTATTTAAAATATCGCTCAGTTTCCTTTTTGCTCTTAAAAATTGTGTGCGTGATGTGTTTTCGGTGATGCCTAATATCTGCCCTATTTCTTCATGGTCATAGCCCTCAAGCAGGTATAATGATATCACCAGCCGGTAACCTTCGGGCAACTCTTTCATGGCCTCTTTTATCATGGCCACTTTGTGCAGTGTTTCATCGTCGTCATCAGCCTCCTCATCACTTATATTATCTATTTGTTCGTCGCCCAATTCAATTAATTCAACCTTACGCTTACGCAGTAAATTGATAGAGCGGCTCACCACTATTTGCTTTAACCATAAGCCGAAAGTGGTTTCCTGCCTAAAGTCTTTTACTTTGTTAAAAGCATCTAAAAAAGCTTCCTGTAAAATATCCTCGGCCTCGGCAACATTACCCACTATCCTAAAGGCGACGTTCAGCATCGCTTTCGAGTATAACCGGTAAAGTTCGTAGCAGGCTTTTTTACTGCCCTGCTTGCACTCAACCACCAGGTTGTAATGCTTATCTATGAATAAGGCTTCCAAGTTTTACAGCTTTCAGGTTATATGACAACGCATTTTTCATTACGTTGCATAAACCATCATAATTTTTTGATTTTAAGATAACGATAATTGAATATACTACTAAAACAGGCAGTTTTAGTGTGGTTAATGCCTGGAGAAAGTCGGCGTTTTTAGTCTAACTGTTCGCGGCTTAAAATAAAAGCAAGCAGATCATTGATAGGTTGTTTGATGATCTTACCCACATCTATTTGCTGGCTTTTGCACAGCTCGGTAAGCTCGGCAGCAAATACAAAAGCTATGGAACCTACAAAGTGGCATTTCCACTGCTGATATTCAGGGTACGTTTTAATGTTGGTTTCAATAAAATTTTGCAGGCCGCGGTTAATAAGTTCCTGCCCGTATTTTTTTCGGCGGATAATATTTAAAAAACGGGCGAATGATGCCAGGTACGAGTTTGCACCTGGCTTTTGATATACGTTTTGAATAACCTCTTCTTTAGTTAGCTGGTAAGTATTGTTAAATAAAGCATGTATATCATCGGGCATCAGGCCATATAAAAAATCGGTTATAAGGGCTTTGCCGAACCAGGTGCCCGAGCCTTCATCGCCCAAAATATAGCCTAAACCGTGCTGCCCGGCATGAATGTCCTCGCCATCAAAATAAGATATATTTGAACCTGTTCCCAGCACACAACACAAACCGCTGTCGTGCCCGCAGGTAGCGTAAGCCGAACCTAACAAATCACTATCAACACTTATATAGGCTTTGGTAAATAGCTGGCTAAGCGCGTTCGATACGATTTCATGCCTGTCTGGACTGGAGCAGCCTGCGCCAAAAAAATAGATCTCTTTAACCTCGGCACCATAGGCTATCATGTCAACAGCCTGGTCCTGCAGTATTTTTACGATCTCTTTTTCTGTTAAAAAGTAGGGGTTTAAGCCGGGGGTTCTGAATACAATGGCATCATGCCCGGGCTGCTTTAGCAACCAATCTGTTTTTGATGATCCGCTATCAGCAACTAAGATCATGGAGTTAATTCTTCGAGTACTTGTTTGGTTATAGGTTTATGTAAAAACTGGGTAACATGCTTATTGCCAAATGATCGCCTGATATCGGTAGGGTCAAGCGATGACGAAAGCATAAATATCTTAATGTTATCCTTTTCTATAGCTAACTCTTCAAATTTCTCCAAAAACTCAAAGCCGTCCATTGTAGGCATGCGCACGTCAACAAAAATAACATCGGGTTTTACCAGGCCATCGCGCAACGAGTCGATAGCATCCCAGGGTGATTGTTGTACGATGATGTTGTGAGCAAAGCCACTGCTTTCCAATACCTTGCGTGTGACAAAATTATCTATGTAATTGTCATCAACCAGCAAGCATGTATTATATCCTGACATTGTACTCCAAAAATAATCTTTTATTTGATTATTGTATATTTATGTTATTAGTAATTTGTTTTAAAGTTACTTCGGCAACTTTCGACTGATACTGAGCGGCAAAAAATGTGGATTGCGCCTGCAGATAATTTCGCTGCGCCTCGCGTATCTCTAACGGAGTAATGGTTCCTATCTTATATTTATCTAATGATATATCCAGGTTGCGTTTAGCTATCTGCACATTTGACTGACCCAGTTTGACCAGATCAAGCCCCGAAAGGTAGCTGGTATACAGGTTATTGATCTGCGCCTCCACATTAAGGCGGGTTTGTTTAATATCGATAACCGTATTATCGATCTGTATTTTGGCATTACGCTCCCTGCGCGATTGATTGAAGCCGTTAAATATATTTACAGAAGCGGTAAGCCCGTAATTTAAGCCATGCGTATTTTGTGAACGTGTAAAGCCTGCCGGGGTTTGGGCGTTTGTCCAGGTATAGCCACCCAACAAGCCAACTGTTGGGTAACGGGTAGCCTGTACTTGTTTCAAGTTGATCTCGGCTAACCGTTTGCCAATTTGCGACGAAATAATAGCCGGATTTTGCGTTTGCGCGCTGTTAATGATATCGCCTAAAACCAATTTTTCATCCACAACAATGGTGTCTGTAACCGAAAAATCGGTTTGCAGATCACGTATCAGCAATTGGTTCATGTGTATTTTCGAGGCCTTGAATTGCTGCACCTGGGTTAACAGGGTAGCGGTGTCGGTGTTCAGGTTTACCTGCGCGTTCAGCACATCCAGGCGAGAGGCCCTGCCAACACTAAACTTATCATTAGCATAGCGCAGCTGCGTACGCGATATTTCAATAGCACCATGTTGTGCCCTTATTTGCTCATACTGGTTAATAAGGTCGTAATAAGTAAGTATTACACTGGCGGTAGTGCTTAAAATGGTATCGCGCAAGCTCAGATCGCTTAAGTGATTTAATTCTTTAAGCTGATCATAATTGGCGAACATGGCAAAGCCGTTAAATATAGTCCAGTTAAGACTGGGGCCAAAGCTCAGGTTAGAGTTTTTAGCGCCATTAATATCATTCACCGTCCCGTCTGATCGTGTTTGGTGTACGGTTTGTATACTGTTGTTTTGGGTAAGGTCGCCGCTTACTACGGGTAAAAAACCGGCGTTGCCTATAGTAACATTATTTTGGGCGATGGCGCCATTGTTTTGCGCCAGCTTAATATTATAGTTATTTTTTAATGCTATTTCTACAGCATCCTTCAAGGTTAGCAATGGCGCATTACCGGTTTGTGCCTTTACCGTAGCAGTAAACACTATATAGCAAAAAATGAAGCAGGCTAATTTTCTAAGTTCCATCAATTCAATTTTACTTATTCTTTCTCTATCAGTTTTGTTTTCTTCGCTTTCTTGCCTTCTGTTTCTTCAGGCAACTCTTCATCGGGATCATGGCGTGTGTTCGATGCGATGAGCATATACATCATTGGAATAATATACAGTGTTAACACCAACGAGAACAACATACCGCCAATAATTACGATCCCTAATGATACACGGCTTTTTGCACCGGCACCCAGCGCAAAAGCGATAGGTACTGAGCCCAATACCACAGCCAGGCTGGTCATTAAAATAGGACGGAGGCGTGAGGTAGCTGCCTCAATAACCGCATCGTATTTTGCCAGGCCATGCTCCATGCGCTGGTTAGCAAACTCAACAATGAGGATACCGTTTTTAGTTACCAAACCAACCAATGTGATAATACCTATCTCACTGAAAATATTCAAAGTCTGATCAAACAACCACAGCGATAAAAATGCACCGGCAACAGCCAGCGGTACCGTAAGCATCACAATAACCGGGTCCCTGAAACTTTCAAACTGCGCGGCCAGTACCAGGTAAATGAGTAATAGCGCAAAGGCAAAGGCAAATAAAATATTTGATGAGCTTTCGGCATAATCACGCGATGGGCCGCTTAGGGCGGTGCTAAAGGTATCGTCCAGCATTTTCTTGGCTATGCGGTTCATCTCGTCAATACCATCGCCTACGGTATGCCCCGGTGATAGGCCCGCCTGTATGGTGGCCGATTTATAACGGTTAAAGTGATAAATAGCCGGTGGCGTTGCATCCTCCACTGTCGAAACTACGTTATCCAGCTGTACTAAATTACCTTTTGCATTACGTACGTATATGGCTTTCAGGTCGAGCGGTTGATCGCGGTTGGCGCGGTCGGCTTGTGCTATTACCTGGTATTGTTTTCCGTTGATGAGGAAATAGGCCAATCGCCCGTTACTATAATACAATTGCAATGCCTGCGCGATGTCTGATACGGATACGCCCATATCACGCGCCCGGTCGCGGTCGGTGATCACTCTTAATTCGGGTTTGGTGAATTTAAGATTCACATCTGTTCCCTGAAAAACGGGACTTTTTGATACCTCGGCAAAAAATTCGGGCAGTACTTTACGTATTTTTTCAAAATCCTGGTTTTGTATAACAAACTGCACCGGCAGGGATGTTTTTGCGCCGCTACCGCCACCGCTTATGGTTTGCTCCTGCACTACTAATGCACGCGCATCAGGGAAACGGGTTAATTTTTTATTCAAAAAATCGGCTATTTGCTGCTGGCTGCGTACCCTTTTATCGGGCGCTACCAAACCTATACGGCCAAAGCCGTTGTTAACAGCGCCCCCGCCACCACCGCCGCCTGCAGCAATGAACTCCAGGTTTACATTCGCTTCGGGTATCGAGTCATCCACCAAATTAGCAACATTATCCATGTATTTGGTCATGAACTCGTACGATGCGCCTTCTGATCCGGTTACGGTATAACGCAGTAAACTACGGTCATCCAGCGGAGCTAATTCGGAAGGAATGAACTTTGACAGAACGCCTATGATCAATACCGACACCACCAATATCACGATTGATATCCACCGGTGTTTCATGAAATTGATAAGCGTATCGCGGTATGAGCTGGTCATGTTCTCGAAGAACGGCTCGGTTTTTTCGTAGAATTTTGATTTTTTCGAGTTCTTGCGGATCAGCTTAACATTCAGCATCGGGGTTAATGAAAGCGATACAAAAGCCGATATCAATACCGCCCCGGCGACGACGACGGCAAACTCACGGAACAAACGGCCGGTAAAGCCCTGTAAAAATACGATAGGTAAAAACACAGCGGCAAGCGTTACCGAAGTAGATACCACGGCAAAAAATATTTCGGCCGAGCCTTCGAAGGCGGCTTTGCGGATGGCCATACCGGCTTCCACCTTTTTATAGATGTTCTCCGTGACCACAATGCCATCATCAACCACCAGCCCCGTAGCCAATACGATGCCGAGCAGGGTTAATATATTGATAGAGAAGCCAAAAATATACATGATAAAGAAGGCGCCGATCAATGATACCGGGATATCAATTAACGGGCGGAAAGCGATGAGCCAGTCCCTGAAGAAAAGGTAAATGATAATTACTACCAGTACGAAAGATACAGCAATGGTTTCTTCCACCTCGCTGATAGACTGGTTGATGAAACGGGTATTATCCAGGGCTACTTTTACGTGGATATCCGCCGGCAAATCTTTTTCAATCTGCTTCAATCTTACATAAAAATCTTTGGCAATTTGTACGTAATTGGCACCCGGCTGCGGCACAATAGCCAACGCTACCTGTGGTACGCCCGAATCTTTAAAAGCAGTTTCCTCATTAGCCGAACCTAAAACGGCGTAACCCACATCGCTAAAGTGAATTACCCGGTTACTATCGGCACGTATAATTAAGTTATTAAAGTCTTTTTCGGTTGATAGCTTGCCTATCGCCCTAACAATAACCTCGGTGTTGTTACCTTCAATTTTACCGGCTGGCAGCTCCACGTTCTCAATGTTAAGCGCGTTGGTTATATCGGTAGCGGTTAGTCCCAATGCCGATAACTTGCCCGGGTCTATCCATAAGCGCATGGCATACTGGCGCTGCCCCTGCACGTTAATGGTACTTACACCGGGTATGGTTTGTAAACCTTCCTGCAAAACGTTCTCAGCATAATCATCTACCTGGGTAATGTTGCGGGTATCGCTGCTTACGGTCAGGGTGATGATCTGGTCGGCGCTGGCATCGGCTTTGGTAACTACCGGCGGGGCGTTAATATCCTGCGGTAACTGGCGCTGTGCCTGGCCTACTTTGTCGCGCACGTCGTTGGCGGCTGTTTCAAGGTCGGCATCCAGGTTAAACTCAACCGTGATCTGGCTTGAACCTACCGAGCTGGTTGATGATATATTACGAATACCGGGCACACCATTGATAGCTTTCTCCAATGGTTCGGTAATTTGTGATTCAATTACATCCGAGTTGGCGCCCGAATAACTGGTGCTAACGGTAATAATTGGCGGATCGACCGAAGGGAAATCACGAATACCCAAAAATGTGTACCCGATAACACCAAATACCACGATCACAACAGATAGAACCGTTGCCAGTACCGGCCTTTTTATACTAACTGACGATAAACTCATAACAGTTATTTAATTACTTTAATAATTTTCAAAGCTGATTTGGGGCGCAGCTGGATAATACCTGATATGATCACGCTATCGCCTGCTTTTAAGCCGCTGATGATCTGGATCTTGGTATCGGTACGCAGATCTGTTTTTACCATTTTTGGTGTGGCCACGCCTTTATGTACCACAAAAACTTTACTGCTCTTTAAATCGGGTATCACACACTCGGTAGGTACCATAATGGTTTTGGGTATCTGATCGAGTGACAGGTTGATCTTGGCAAAACTGCCCGCGGTAAGCAAATTTTTAGGATTTGGTGCTTTAGCGCGCACGGTTATGGTACGCGAGTTTTGATCAATGGCGGGCTCGATAGCATATACGATCGCTTTAAAATTCTCCCTTGAGCTTTCTACATTAAAAGTGATCTTGTTGCCTATTTTTATTAACGACAAATATCTTTCAGGGATAGAGAAAGTAACCTTAGCCGGGTCGATATTAACCAGCGATGCAATGGCTGTATTTGGCGAAAGGTAACCGCCCGGGCTCACATTACGCAAACCAATAGTGCCCGAAAACGGCGCACGTACTTCGGTGCGGTCAATTTGCGCTTTTATTACATCGCCCTGTGCTTTTAGGGTATTTAACGAGGTTAATGAGGTATCGTACTCCTGCTGGCTTATGGCTTCTTTTTGCAGTAATATCTTATTACGATACTCATTTTGTTTAGCCAGCTGAATATTGTATTCGTTTTGCTTTAACGAGGCTAACAGGTCCTGGTTGTAAACTTTAACCAATAACTGGCCCTTTTTCACCTTGCTGCCTTCGTTAAAGTAAATGCCGGTAATGTTGCCCGCTGTTTCACTGATCAGGTTAACTTTTTCATTGGCATCAATGGTCCCGGTTATGTCGATAGCATTGGTTACAGCCGTGTCTTTAGCTATCATTACCTTAACAGGAATAGGGCCGCCACGTTTTTTACCGCCTTTGGCGCCGGCATTCTCGGCCGAGGTTTTCTTGGCATGATCGCTGAAAAACTTGTTGTAAACTAAAAAGGCAACTAATAAAGCCAGTAGTGTGTATATAATATACTTGGTTTTCATGTATAATGATGAATTAGATGAGGTTTGAGTTTGGATGTTTTACTGAAAATTGCCCTAAGTTTTTGTTCATTTTATATAATACGTCTTCAAATATTTGCATCTCTTTTGCCGATATATCTTCTGTGATCCGGCTGTTTATAGTTTCGAATGCCTCCATTATCTGCGGCACTGCTTTTTTAGCTTTGTCAGTAACTTTTATTAAATGCTGCCTTCTGTCGGCAGGGTTAATTTCGCGATACACAAATCCGCGTTCGGTAAGCGTATCAATAATATTTACGATCAGTGATTTGTCTTTACCCAGTTTCTCTGAAAGTGCTTTTTGCGTAAGCTGCCCATCGTGATAACATATTACCGTTAAGGCGTAATAGTAACGGTTAATATCCAGATGCCCCATTTGCTCGCCAAGCACACTCAAATAAGTGCGGCCCAACCCCATCAATTTGCGCGACATTGGCTCAATTAGTTTTTCTTTCATAATTAGGTAGTAAATGTAAATAGTTATAAAACTTAATAGTTGCATGTATCAACCATTTTACAACAATTTTATGTTAATGAAGTATTACCGCAAATGGTAAATTTTATACATTGCAACAATGAAAAAATTAAGATTAACGACTATTTTTTCTCTAATACTTTTTATGATGAGTACCGCTATCAGTAATGCCGCTAACCAGCCGAAAATAACCTACACCCTAACTTTTGCCGAGGCCCAGGCACACTATGCTGATATTGAAATGAAAGTAACGGGGTTAACGCAAAATACACTGAACCTGAAAATGCCGGTATGGACCCCCGGCTCATACATGGTGCGCGAGTTTTCAAAAAATATTGAATCGCTAAGCGCCGCTACGGGCGATAAAGCGCTTGTCGCGAAAAAGATCCGCAAAAATATCTGGGAAATTAATACGGCCGGCATATCTGAAGTAACGGTTAAATATCGCGTTTACGCTTTTGAGATATCGGTACGTACCAGTTATATCGATGCCTCGCACGCCTTCCTCTCATCGCCCGATATTTTTTTATATCCTGAAGGGATGCTGCACGCGCCCTCGGTTATCCATATTGTGCCTTATAAAGGATGGACCACTGTTTCCACCAGCCTGGAAAAAGTGAACGATGATACCTTTACCCGTTACTCGCCGGATTATGATATTTTGTTCGATTCGCCTATTGAAATAGGTAAACAAGATGTATTTACGTTTGCAGTTGACGGGATAAATTACGAAATAGCTATGGTTGGCGGCGGCAATTACAACAAAACGCGCATTAAAAAAGATATGACAAAAATAGTGGAAGAAGAAACCGCTATTTATGGCGAAAACCCCAACAAGCATTATACTTTTATAATTCATAACCATTTAAAAGGCGGTGGCGGTTTAGAGCATTTAAGCTCGACCACCCTGGGTGTGGCACGTAATGCCTATGGCACCGAGGCTACTTATCAGCGGTTTTTAGCGCTGGCTGCTCATGAGCATTTTCATTTATGGAACGTGAAGCGCCTGCGCCCCATAGCTTTAGGCCCATTTGATTATGATAATGAAAACTACACTACCGCCCTGTGGATAGTTGAAGGATTTACCAATTATTACCAGGATATTATTGTGCGCCGCACGCAACTGTACTCGCCCGAGAATTATCTGGGGGTTTTAAGCGGACAGATAAACCTGCTCGAAAACCAGCCGGGGGCTAAAATACAAAGCCTTGCCGAGGGCAGTTTTGACGCGTGGATAAAAGCCTATCGCCCAAATGAAAATTCGACGAATACTACCATATCCTACTATACCAAAGGCGGTATCATCGCCATGCTGCTTGATCTGGAAATTATTCAGGATAGTAGGGGTAAAAGTTCGTTAGATGACGTAATGAAATATATGTACGATGAGTACTATAAAACAAAAAAGCGCGGTTACACCGATGAAGAATTTAAACAGGGCCTTGAAAAATTCGCCGGAAAAAACCTGGATGATTTTTATGCCAAATATATTACAGGTGTTAACCCGGTTGATTATAACAACTATTTAGGTTATGCCGGTTATAAAGTGATTAATGAGTTGGCTGGCAGCAAGGTTCCGGCTTTAGGCATAACAACGCTTGAAGGCACTAACCGTTTATTTGTTGCCACTGTAGCACGTGGCAGTTCGGCATGGGTAGGAGGTATCAATGTTAATGACGAGATCACCGCTATTGATGACGTACAACCGGCAACAATTGATAGTTTGCTTGATGGTAAAGCCGTTGGGGATAAAGTTAAGATAACCGTTATACGTGATGGACTGAAGCTTAACCTGCCGGTAACGCTATTAAAAAGCACCAAAGTAAAATATAAGATAGAGGAGTTGCCTGATGTTTCGCCAGCGCAATTGGTTGTGCGAAGAAAATGGCTGACGATAAAATAAGCCTCACCCTGCCCTCTCCAAAGGAGAGGGTTCTGAAAAGCCGGTTTGAATAAAGCGGCTTTTATTTTTTTAAAACATTTTACTCCTTGCGGCTATTATACTTATATCTATGAAAACATTAATTAAAAACAATCTATCATGAATTCACTATTGTATATTATAGCGTTTATCCTGGTTATAGGATGGGCGTTAGGGTTTTTTCTTTATTCGGCAGGTGGTATTATCCACGTATTGCTGGTTATAGCGGTTATAGCTTTATTATTAGGATTAATAAGAAGGCCGACGGCGCTTTAATTATATATTTAAGTCCACAAAAAAGGCTCACGAATTTCGTGAGCCTTTTTTGTTTTAACCGTCCAAGGGCATAAGAGCAGTGTTTACGCCCCCTTCTTCGTTTTCAAACTTTCCATCAACTGATCATACAGATCAGTACCTGTAGTTTTATGCGGTTTTAATTTTTTAACAGTAGCCCGTTTACCTTTTGATTTGGCTTTGATAATGTTGAGCAGCTCATTGTTGTACTCATCTTTAAATTTTGATACATCAAACTTTTCGGCGTATTGGTCTATCAGCGCCAGGCCCATGTCCATTTCTTTTTTGCTGATGTTCATATCGTCGGCAATGTTAAGGTCGTACATGTCGCGTATTTGCTGCGCAAAGCGGATGCGGGTAACCACCAGGTCCTTACCAACAGGGTGTACAATACAAAGGCTTTCGGTGCTGCGCAATACAAAACGGGCCAGCCCGGCTTTTTTTGATTTTACCAGCGCTTGTAATAAAAGGCCGTAAGCTTTATTGTTTTTGGTATCGGGTTCGGTATAGTATGATGTTTCGTAAAACATGGGGTTAACGTCGGCCACATCAACAAAACTCTCAATGGTGATTACTTTGCTTTTTTCGGGAGCGGCATCTTCAAAGTCATGCTCGTCCATTACCACATATTCATCGTTCAGCTTATAGCCTTTTACAATTTTGTCGTAAGGTACTTCTTTATGGGTATGCTCATTTACCCGCATATAGCGTATGCGCGAGTGGTCGCGGCTATCCAGCATATCAAAATCAAGCGAACTGGTTTGCACTGCCGAGTACAATTTAACCGGTATGCTTACCAACCCAAATCCGATAGAGCCCTTCCAGATCGATCTCATAATTAATTGTTTAATGTGTTAGGTATAACCACCAAAAACTATAAACGGTTTGCTAAAATTTGATAAACAAAAAAGGCCGCCTGTTAGGGCAGCCTTTAATTTCAATATCTACTGATATTAATTATTGTTATCCTGATCAGGAATGCTTACTATTTTATAAGCTACGTTTCCGTCGCGGTCAGTTATTTTTTCGAAGTAAATATCATCTGGCGATACCAGGTATTTTTTACCGTTCAGGGTAACTTTACGCGAGTTGTCAGGTATCTGGTTTACAATATCACCAACCTGCGGTTGTGCCGGCTGGCTCACGTTGTTATCGGCATTATCACCATCGGTATTTAATACCCCATCTTTACCGGCTACAACAAATACTTTTTCACCTTTATCGTTCACTACAGCTTTGTAGTACACGCCGTTATATTGGTAAAATTGCTGATTATCGATCATAATGGGCCTTGCACCTTTAGGTAATTTAGGCACTGCAGCACCAACCGGGGGAGTAGCCACTACATAACCGCCGCCTTCATAGGGGCTGTAAAAGGTACCATCGGCATAATAATAAAGTGATGAACCTACATAGAATGGGTAATAACCAAAAGGTAAAGCATTCAAATAAAAACCCAGTGCCGGGTACCCAAAACCTAAGCCAATACCAAGGCCTAAACCGCCGCGGTATCCATAACCGCCATAGCTGCCGCGGTATCCGCCACCGCCACGAAAGCTTAAACCTCCACCACCGTGGAAACCACCACCACCTGAATGACCACCGCCACGCTGTGCGTCGGCATTCACAACTGTCATCACTGTAAGGGCTCCGGCAAACAATAATCCGGCAGCATATTTATTTAAATTTTTCATTGTATATAAAGTAACAAATTCAGGCTGGTAAGCAGGGGTTTTTATCCTTCTGTACTTGCTAAGCTATTTGTTAGACGATATGCAGTTCAAAAGGTTTAATTGAATGTATGAATTTTTTTAATAAATAACTCACTAAAAATGCTGTCATTTTGAACAAGGTACGAGAGAGAAATCTTAAACGCCCTGGATATCGTATAAGATTTCTCCCAATGGTCGAAATGACAAGGGGGATAGGTGTTATTTTTTAATCAAATCATCCGGAAACATAAGTTTAAAATTACTGCCCACATTTTTTTCGGAAGCTACCTCGATAGTAATGTTATGAAAATCGGCAATTGATTTTACGATGGGCAGGCCCAGGCCAAAACTATCCTGCTTTAATGATTGCCGCAGCTTTTTAAAACGGTTAAATATATAAGGCATGTCTTCGGCGCTTATACCAATACCGGTATCGGTTATGTTTACAACCAGGGCATTGTTTTCTATTTCGGTTGCCACAATAATGCCGCCATCTTCGCGGTTATATTTAATGGCGTTATTTACCAGGTTAAAAAACAGGTTGAATATTAAAAACTTGTTTACGTTCACTAACACCACATCCTGCGGAACAACAATATCAAACGTTACGTTTTTTTCGGGCAGGCGGATGGATATTTCGTCATAAACTTCCTGCAGTAAAGTGTTGATCGAAATTTTATCCTCTTTCAAAAACTGGTCGTTCTCTATTTGCGATATCAGTAACAGGGTTTTGGTGATGCTTTTTAAACGGTTCAATATTTTTTGCATTTCCAGCAGGCGCACTTTCAGCTCATCATTTATATCCTCCTGGTCAAACATGTTCTCAATTTTTGATTGCAGGATAGATATAGGCGTCATCAACTCATGCGAAGCGTTTGATATAAACTCGCGCTCCTTTTGAAAAGCAGCCTCAATGGCCTCTATCATTTTGTGGATGCTGATATCCAGGTACTGAAAATCGGAAGTGCTGGTTTTAACCTCTTTGTACGAGCCAAAGTTTGGAAATTTATGCCCTATAAGTTTTGTTTTAATGATGAGCCCCAGCGGCCTTAGTACCCGGTTGGTATACAGTACATCGGCCAATATGGTGAGCAATATCATGCCTATCAGCACGGCGAAGGCAATGTTTTGCAGCGGCGCGCTGGTTTCATCGAGGGTAGCAACACTTTTGCCTATCTCCAGCAAATAATTCTGATTCTTTATTTTAAAGGTGTGGCTAAGTATGCGATATTCTATCGTATCGCGCTCAACCAGGCGCTTTTCATTTTTAATAGTATCTATAAAATGATCGGGAGCGTCTTCTTCAATGGTCAGGTATTCTTCTTTTAATGGTAAATAATAGCTGCCATCAACTTCACCATCGGGGATGTAGTTTTTTATACCCTGCGTTTTTACTTTCTGCAGGAATTTATTTTTTTGCTTTATAAGGTTATTGTCAACGTAATCGCGGCTTATCTTTTTTATCAGTACCGGCACCAGCAACACAAACAGCGTTACTATCACCAGTTTTGATATGGCATTAAACAGCGTAAGTTTTGTTTTTAATTTCAATACTAAGCGTTCATTTTTATTTTATAACCCAAGCCCCTTACAGTTTCGAGCCAATCTGGCGGTGAATAAACATTTAACTTTTTACGGATGTTTTTTATATGTGCATCGATATAATTCGAGTCGTAATCGTCATTAATAATACTACCCCAAATGTGTTCGCTTAACTGCATTCGCGTTAACGTGCGGTTTTTGTGTAAAATTAAATAAGCTATCAGGTCAAATTCTTTTTTGGTGATGGTGTTAATTACATTATCCTGGTGTGAAATTACGCGATCGGTAAGGTTCACCAAAAAGTCGCCCAGCTCAATAATGTTTTGCTTTAAGCCAAATTTACGGCGCAATATAGCCTGCATGCGGCTTTGCAACTCTAATAACGAAAATGGTTTTGCCAGGTAATCATCGGCACCCAGGTCAAGGCCGCGTATGCGGTCATTTATTTCTGCACGGGCGGTTAAAATAATGCAGGCAGCGTCGGGGTTATGTTTTTTTGCTTCTTTAAGCAGGTCAAGACCATCATAATCGGGCAGGCCCAGGTCAATCAAAATAAAGTCGTACAGGTTAATGCCAATTTTTTCGGATGCGGAGCGGCCGTTATAACAAACCTCGCTGATGTAGTTATGATTGGTTAAAAAAATTTCCAGCTCATGCGCCAACGCTACTTCATCCTCAATGATCAAAACATTCATACCGTATCAATAAAAAAGATAGAAAAATGTTAAGTTATAAAACGACTCATGTTTATTCTCCAGCGCTCCCTCCACATTAACCGGGATAGAATATTTATAAGAAAACTCGAAAGTATAATGCGCCCTGTTGTAAGCAACCGGAACTTTAAAGCTATAATTAAGCATATTAAACCGGCCATTATTATATTGGCTTGGCGCATTTGGCCCAAACCGGTAAATGTTATCTGCATTTAAACGGTCCTGGTGATCTAACGAGTAACGCTGCACAAAATTTTGCGTACCTAAAATAGCACTTACGCTTGGGTTAAAGCTCAGGTAATCATTATCAGTAAAAATATTGAACTTAGGTTCAATATACTTTGACTGGGTAAGCGTAACAAAGAAATCGCTCGATTTGCCAAAAAGGTAATCTAACAACACGGTGGTTTTAAAAGGCTTCCAGTCGTACGCGTTTTTCAGGTTGATATCGTTGGATGTGGCCGACTCTATAATGCGTTCCTCTTTATTAAATATGAACCGGTTATAGCTGATAGCGCCCGAAAATCTTTTTGATGGCCTGTATAAGTAACCACCACCAACATCAATCTCATCAACCGACGTGCGGTAACCCAGTAAACGCAGGGCCGAACCATATACAAAAAAACCGCCTTTAGTATTGTACACCATATCAACCGACATGTAGGGGTAGGTGATGGGGCCGGTACGCCCAAAAAACAAAGCGTCGCTGCCATAGTTTATTCCTGCCGAAAGCGATCTTTTCCTGATAATAGTATCGGTATCTGCAACAAGGTGGGTTTTCATACCGTTGCCCGTAATGCGTAGTTTAGCGGCATGCGCATTTGCAGCACTACAAATTACCAGGAAAAGCGATATGCGAAAATATTTCATTTAGTATCAGCTATTTAATTTACAGGTTAGTTGCCATTTCGTCTCGGAATTTCCGGCGGGCGTTCCATGCCTTCGGGCCGGCGTTCTCTTTTTGGCTTGGCTTTAGCTTTCGGGTCCTGCACATTATCACCCTCATCTATTTTTTCGGGTTTAGCTTGTCGCTTGGCTTTTGATATTTCTTTTATCTTTTTCTTGTCTTCTTCCTGCTGGCGTTTTTTTGCATTCAATGAATCTTTTTGCGATTGGGCAGCTAAAATAAAACGCAAAGCATGACCTGTAACAAGATCATGCCGGTTGACTCTTATTTTAGCAGATGATAAGCCTGATGCAAATATCAACAACAATGCAATATACACAAGGCGTTTCATCATTGATGAGCAAAAAATTGTAAAACTTTTTTCAAATACTGGTTAATTAAGCTTGCTGCAGGGGAACAGCTATAAAATTATACTAATTGGTTTATATTCTAAATAAAAAGGATTTTTTAGCGCACAGTTAAAAATATCCCGGTAACGGCATAAAAAATTATTCTGATCAATAGTAATTAAGCAGGGCAGCTATCTGGCTATGACTAAGCCTTTTGAAGGATACACGCGGTTATGATCATCAATAATTACACAACCTATCTGGTTTAATTGGTTGATGAGGTATATACCGGCATTAACACCTATGGTCATTACCGGGGTGGCCATGGCATCGGCAAACTCGGCAGTTGGGCTTAGTATGCTCACGCTTTTAATTTCGCTCACGGCAAATCCGTTTTTAATAGTGCTTAATTTTTTATCGTGAATGGTAGCGTACCTGTCGGTATTTATTGAAGTGGCCAAAGCCATATTGCTGATATTCATATCGGCAAACGGCTGGTCTTTTTGGTTCGGATCGGCAGTGGCAACGGTCCAGGGTTCCATATCAGGCTGCAGGCCCCAGGTAAGCAAATCGCCGCCGGCGTTAATAACACCATGGCTTACGCCTTCCATTTGTAAAACATATTTTGCCCTGTCGGCAGCGTAACCTTTGCTGCTGGCGCCAAAGCCAATGCGCATTCCTTCTTCTTTTAAAAATACAGTTGTAGCTGCGGCATCAAGCACCACATCGCGATGATTAACAACGGTATGGTTAAGTGTGTTTTTATTATCGGTGGTTGTAGTAGCGGTGTAGTAGGTAATATCAAAAGCGCCATAGGTAAGCTCTGATATTTGTAACGAGCGGTCTATCAGCTTAAATATTTCGGCACTAACTTTTACGGGTTTTATACCGGCGCTGCGGTTAATGGTATTTAGCTCACTTTCTTCGCTAAAAGCACTAAGCAGTTTTTCAACGCGGTTAATTTCTGCTATCGCGATGTTGATCTTTTCGTCGGCCCAAACCGGGTCGTTGCCCACCACACTTATCTCAAATTTGTTGCCCATCAAGCGAGCCTCGTGCCTGAATATGGTTGAATTATTTGATAATACCTTTTTTAAAGCCAGCATAACACAATAATTTAATCAGCTATTAATACTAATACAGGGCAAAAGCTTTATAAGTTGCCTATGGCAAAAAACAGGGTTCACCCACATTAAAAGTAAAAGTAGGGGGGCTTTATGAAAATGAGATGAAAAGGAAATTGCGATTAATGCAAATATGCAGATATATGGATGTGTAAATGTGCGGATGTGCAAATATGCAGAAGTGTATATTTGCAAATGTTTAAAATTTAGCCAATAAAAATGCGGATATGGAAAAATGAGTTAAGCCCCTCATCTGCATATCCGCGTATCTGCAAATTAATTAAGCTACTGTGCCTTCTTTTAGTTTTTCGGCGTTTTCAGCAAATTGAAGCGCTTCCATAATTTCCTGTATTCCACCGTTCATTACTTCGGATAGATTGTAGATAGTTAAACCTATACGGTGCTCGGTAAGGCGGCCCTGTGGATAATTGTAAGTACGCACTTTGGCCGAGCGGTCGCCGGTGGCTACCATGGTTTTACGTTTTTTCGATGCTTCTTCCAGGTGCTTATTCAATTCAAGCTCATATACCCTTGAGCGTAATACCTGTAAAGCCTTATCATAATTTTTTAACTGTGATTTTTGATCTTGGCACTGCGCAACCAAGCCGGTAGGGATGTGGGTTAATCGAACAGCCGAGTAAGTGGTGTTTACCGATTGCCCACCCGGCCCCGAAGCACAAAACAGATCTTTACGTATATCGGCAGCGTTCAATACAATATCAAACTCATCTACCTCGGGCAGTACCACTACCGATGCGGCCGAGGTATGTACACGGCCCTGGGTTTCGGTATCAGGCACACGCTGTACACGGTGCACGCCCGATTCATATTTTAATGTTCCGTAAGCGTCTTCGGCGTTTACGTTAAATACAATTTCTTTGTAGCCGCCCGCGGTGCCTTCGGTATAGTCAACCAGTTCAGTTTTCCAGCCGCGTTTTTCGCAATAGCGCATATACATGCGGTAAAGGTCGCCGGCAAATATTGATGCTTCGTCGCCACCGGTGCCACCACGTATCTCAACAATGGCATTTTTTGAATCTTCAGGGTCTTTAGGTATCAGCATTAAACGAATCTGCTCTTCTTTTTCATCTTGCTGCACCAATAATTCGTCAAGCTCAGATTTCGCCATTTCGCGAAACTCTTCATCTTTTTCGGTAGCTAATATTTCTTTATTAGTATCGATATTGCTCATGATGTTGCGGTATATGTTATACTCATCAACAATCTTAGCCAGATCTTTATATTCTTTATTCAACTGGGCAAAACGCTTCATATCAGCCATGGCATCAGGGCTGCTTAACTCTGCTTCTACGTCTTTCCAACGTTGATATATTAATTCTAATTTTTCTAACATATTCTGTTTAAATCATCCGGCCACGTAAGCAGCCCCGCTTAAAAAGCCCACAAAAATACGGAAATTTTAGAACTAAAGCATACTGTTTAGAGCGTAAAGCCTAAAGACAAAAGCTGAAAGCCTGTATAAGCCTTAAAAGATTAGGCTATAATGACATTTAAAAAAAGCTTATATATCAAAGGAAAAAAACTTTCGTGCTTTCAGCTTTTACCTTTCTTCTTTCTGCTCCTTTTCAAAATATTCCAATGATAGTTTATCGCCATCAAAAACCGCATACGAAAAATAGTTTACCCATTCGCCTAAATTAATATAGTGGCTTTTATCATTAAGCTCTATATCCAACGGTAAATGACGGTGGCCAAATATAAGGTAGTCGTAAAAATGAGTTTGCAGTAACTCACGGCTGTAAATTACCAGCCATTCTTTTTCTAACTCGCGTCTAAGCGCATTGTTTTCGCCGGCTATACGGCTTTTTTGCGACCATATATTAGCTACACCCACGCCAAAATTTGGATGAAGCCGGGCAAAAAACCACTGGGATACTTTACTGCGGAATACTTTTTTTAATAATTTGTAAGATTCGTCGCCCGGCCCGAGGCCATCGCCATGGTGCAGATAAAAACGCTTGCCATTGCGCTCAATCTCCAGTTCATCGCTAATAATGGTTGCACCCAGTTCTTTTTCAAAATAATCAAACATCCACATATCGTGGTTGCCTTTAAACAGGTAGATTTTTATTCCGGCATCGGCCAACTCGGCCAGTTTACCCAAAAAACGAATGTAGCCTTTAGGCACAACGGTTTTGTATTCAAACCAAAAGTCAAATATATCGCCCATCAAAAAAACTTCGGCGGCATCGGCTTTTATCATATCCAGCCAGCGCACTATGCGCGCCTCGCGTTCGCGGATTGCCGGGTACTTACCGGCACCCAAATGAAAATCAGAAGCGAAATAAAGTTTATTACCTGTAGCCATGTGGCATCAAAAGTACGTTTTAGCAGCGAAAGGTAAAAGTTAAAGATAACCGGCGCTAAACAAAACAGGCCCTTCAATTTGAAGAGCCTGTTTCTGCGTATTAAATTTTATTAATGATCGTGCCCGCGTCCATGGTCGTCATGTCCGTGATCATCATGTCCACGTCCATGGTCGCCATGATCATCGTGACCGCGGCCATGGTCATCATGTTCAATACGGTTACCAGGGCCAAATCCATGTCCGCCACGGTCGCCTTGCCAATGATCGCGGTAACGCACATCACGGCTTTCACGAATTATTTGCTGATCGCGACGGCCCCTGTAGCTTGCGTAACGCGCCCTGATCACATTGTGGCGTTCCCACGGATTACGTTCGTTTACTACAACTTTGTAGCTGTGGTAAGGGTCGAAATGATAGCGTGGGGGCAAAGCACCGGCATGTATCCATACATTGTTTTCAAAGTAAACGTATTGATGACGCGGTACATCATAATAAGCATCTACATCCGGCATATAATAGTATTCTGCGTGGTCGTATCCAACGGGGCCCCACTCGGGCTGGCTGCCAATATTGAAGCCAAGGTTAATACGTAATTGAGCATCGGCTGTTTTAAACAGTAAGCAGCCAAATAATATGGCCACTGTTAAGATTGTCTTTTTCATAATCATGTTTATTTGTGAGGTATGACAATTTTAAGTGGTAATAGTTTAGTTTATTTTAATAATAGTTGTAAAAAGCAACTATTATTAAATGAGAAAGCCGCCTTTAACAGGCGGCTTTTTGTTGGTTTTTTTATTATAATTAATGATGATCGCGGCCGTGGTCATCACGTCCGTGATTGTCATGCCCATGGTCGTCATGGCCATTATTGCCTGGTCCGCGACCGTTGTTGTTACCGTTCCAATGATTGCGATATTTTTGGTCACGGCTGTCACGAATAACGGCCTGGCCACGGCGGCCTTTATAGCTTGCATATTTTTTTCTGTAAGTAGCAGCACGTTCCCATGGGTTACGATCGTTTACTACAACTTTGTAGCTGTTATAAGGGTCGAAATGATAACGAGCCGGTAATACCGCGGCATGTATCCATGAATTGTTTTGGAAATAAACATACTGATGGTTTGGTACGTCATAATAAGCATCAATATCAGGCATGTAATAATACTCTGCATGATCGTAGCCTGTAGGGCCCCAATCGGGCTGGCTGCCAATATTAAGCCCTAAACTAATTTTCAACTGCGCGTCGGCTGATTTGAATGTTAAGCAACCCATTAAAATGGCTGCTAAAAAAATGATCTTTTTCATAAATTGTGTGAATTGTGGTTGATTTGTTATTAGGTATGACAATGATTAAAGGTAAAAGTTTACTTTATTTTTTAACGGGTAATAAAATAAAAAAAGCGATGAGGGCCCTCATCGCTTTTAATGTATTGATCGTCAATAGCTAAATTTATTAACTATTGTTCATTTTTATCTTTTTCGTCGGCTTTTTTATCATTAACCGCAGCCAGCATAGGTTTGCCTATTACTTTATAAGTGCCATCGCCTTTTAATATGGCAGCCAACTGGGTTTTGTCCTGCATGGTTTTTACAGCCTGCGCAAGCTCATTATCATACTTAAAATTGGCTTCATAACGGCCCTTGTCAAAATAGTAGCGCGAAGCAATTTCAATTTCAAGCGCCTGTTTTATTTCGGCCTTGTGTAATTGCAGGTCGTTTTTCTTGTTGTTAAGCAGTTTGGTTTTTAAAATGTCGTACTCGGTTTGTATCTGGTCAAACTGTTTCTCTTTTGTTGTCTCGGTTTTTAATGCTGTCAATACTTTTTCAGACGCGGTACTATAAGTGTAGTTTTTGTCTGACAGGTATTTTACAAAATCATCATATTCGCCATCACTTAGGGCAAATGTTTTAGGGTCGCCAAGTTTTGAATGTGTTTCGCGGTATTTTGTAGCATAGTCAAATAAATACAGCTTGCCTACAAGTGTCTGGGTAATATTGGCAAAATGCTCGGGCTTTATAAATATATCCGGATAGATGCCGCTGCCATCATAAACAGAACGGCCGTTACGGGTTTTAAACTCGTGCATCAATGAGTCGGCAACTTTTACAACGCTGCCATCGTCTTTACGGTGGGTGTAATCAAGTTCCTGTATACAACGGCCCGATGGGACATAGTATTTGGCAATAGTTATTTTTACCAGGCTGTTATAAGCCAACGGAAAAGTTTGCTGTACCAGGCCCTTGCCATAGCTGCGCTGGCCAATGATAACCGCGCGGTCAAGATCCTGTAACGAACCGGCAACAATCTCGGACGCTGAAGCCGAGCGTGGGTTTACCAATACTACCAGCGGCAAATCGGGCGCGAGTGGGTCGGCTACGGTTTTGTAAGTAAAGTTTTTATCTCTTATTTTTCCTTTTTGCGATACTACCTCAACATCTTTTTGTACAAACAGGTTAACAATTTTTACAGCTTCCTGTAATATGCCGCCACCGTTCGAGCGCAGATCTAAAATAATACCATTTGGATTGTTCTTTTTTAAGGCTACAAGCGCGTCGGTTACTTCCTGGGCCGAGTTCTCTAAAAACTTGTCCAGTTTAATATACCCCATGTTGCCGGCTACCATACCGTAATAAGATACATTGGGCTGTTTAATTTCGTCGCGGACCAAATCTTTTTCAACAGGCTTATCCTCATTGCCACGCTTCATCAGCAGTTTAACAACCGCGCCTTTTGATCCTTTAAGCAATGCGCTTACCTGGTCGCTGTTTTTACCATCAAGTACAATGTCGTTTATTTTCATCACCTGGTCGCCGGTACGTATATCGGCCTTTTGTGCCGGGAATCCTTCAAACACACCCAAAATGTAAACTTTATTGTTTCTTGAGAAAATGCTGGCACCGATACCGCCGTATTGGGTGCTTACATAATGTAGCTTGTAATCTTCAATTTCCGATTCGGGAACGAACTCGGTGTAGGGGTCAAGGCCATCCAGCATGGCATCGGCACCAGTCTTGATGAGCTTGGCCGAATTAATATCATCAACGTAGTTAATGTTTACTTCTTTATACAATGACGCGAAAACTTCCAGGTTCTTCGATATCTGGAACAGATCATCACTAAAGCTCCATATGCCCAGCGCCAGCGTAATAATGCCGGCAGATAGCAGGAGCCTTTTATACTTCTTCATAGCACCGTTTTCCATTTTATGAGTCGTCTTAGAAATATAAAAATACAAAAAACTACTTATAAAATAGTTAACTGATTTTACAGCCTATTATTGTCAATATTTACCAAAGCTTTTTTAAGGGTAAATACCACATACTCGCGGTTACGGTTAACCAGGTGCATTAAGTTATTGATAAGGGTATCTTCCTGGCCTTCAGTATAGGTTAGCTGCTGGTCGGTTAGGTGATTATACTTTCTCTGGATCTTGATTTTTACTCTTTCCCACTCTTTATTGGTGATACTGATCTCTGCCATTGTCAAATATTTTCAGCAAAAATATAAAAATACCGCGTTGCATCGTTTAAAAATTGGTACAGGTATTGTTAAACCTTTATCAATGGCATGTATCAAAGCCGTTACATTATATATCTAACTAAAAAAACAGACACTATGAAAAAGTATGTATTAAGCGTTTTATTACTGGTTGCTGTAAGCATCGGTGCTAAGGCGCAATTTAGCCTCGGTGTTAAAGGAGGTGTAAATTTTTCGAAAATAGCTACCGATAATTTAAAGGAATCGACAACAACCGGTTACCAGGCAGGTTTATTTGCCCGCATTGGCAGTAGCTGGTATTTACAGCCCGAAGTATATGTGGGCAGCAGCGGCGGCAAGTTCTCTGATGTCACCAACCCAACAAATTATACCGGCGATGTTAAATTCACCACCTTAAATGTGCCATTATTGATAGGTAAACAATTTGGTGCCTCAACATTGAATTTCCGCATTATGGCCGGCCCTATTTATTCGTATCTGATGAATAAGAGCGAAAACTTCTCGGCCAATTTTAATAATGCTTATGCCGATTTTGGTAACTATAAAAACAGCACACTAGGTTACCAGGCCGGTGCCGGTGTTGATGTTGGCCCCATAACCGTCGATCTGCGTTACGAGGGTGGCTTAACCAAAGTGAATGAAAACTATGGTCAGCGCCAAAACCTGTGGGCATTAAGCGCCGGGTTCAAATTCTTTTAAGCTGATATATTAATCAGCTTATTGTAACCGCTTCATTGATAGGATGAAGCGGTTTTTTATTTGAGCAAACCGATTCAATTTTCTAAATTGTGATCCGCTAACAACTGCGTGCAATAATGCCCGGAGTTTAACTGATCTCGCTAAAAATGAAACAATTCGCTTACTCACCATTGGTGGCTATTTTGCTCACCGTTACCGCAGGTACAACAATGGCGCAAACCAACCCGGGCCTACCCGCAAGCAACCCTTTCTATGCTGCCAGTAAATTACCCTTACAGGCCCCGGCATTTGATAAAATAAAGAACAGTGATTATAAACCCGCTTTTGAAGAAGGTATAAAGCAGCAAATGGCCGAGATAGAAAAAATTGCCAATAACCCGGCCGCGCCAACGTTTGAAAATACGCTAATAGCGATGGAAAAAAGCGGGCAGCTATTAAAACGCGTGAACCGTGTGTTTGATGTGCTTACCGGTGCCTGCACCAACCCCGAGTTGCAAAAGGTGGAAACTGAAACCGCGCCCATGCTTGCTGCCAGCAATGATGCCATTTACTTAAATACCAAACTGTTTAAACGCATCGAGGCCATTTACCAAAAACGTAATCAGCTTAAGCTGGATGCTGAATCAAAGCGTTTGGTGGAGTATTATTATGAAAACTTTACTATAGCAGGTGCACGCTTAAGCGAAGCAGATAAAGATATCCTTAAAAAATATAACAAAGAGGAAGCCGTATTACGCACCAAATTTGGCAAACAACTACTTGCCGGTACCAAAGCCGGTGGCTTGGTGGTTGACAATAAAGCCGAACTGGCAGGCCTCACCGATGCCGAAATACAAGGAGCCGCCCAAAGCGCTGATGCTGCAGGCATGAAGGGCAAATGGCTCATTCCGTTGCAAAACACTACGCAGCAGCCTTACCTGCAGGAACTGACCAATCGCGCTATGCGCCAAAAACTTTTTGAAGCCTCGTACACCCGCACCGAGAAGAGTGATGCGAACGATACACGTGAAACCATCGCGCGGATAGCGCAAATAAGGGCGCAGAAGGCTAAGTTGCTGGGTTTCCCAACGTACTCGGCCTGGAAACTGCAGAACCAGATGGCAAAAACCCCGGCAGCCGTCGATAAGTTTTTAGCGAGTATGGCACCTGCTACTATCGCGAAAGCAAAAGAAGAAGCGGCAGATATACAAGCGGTGATAGACCAGCAGAACGGTGGTTTTAAACTCCAGCCCTGGGATTGGAACTTTTATGCAGAACAGGTACGCAAAGCTAAATTTGATATGGACGAGAGCCAGGTAAAACCTTACCTGGAAATTAATAACGTACTTAAAAATGGTGTTTTTTATGCGGCTAATTTGCTTTATGGCCTTACTTTTAAAGAGCGTAAAGATCTGCCCGTATATCACCCGGAAGTGCGTGTTTTTGATGTGATAGACAAAGACGGTAAACAGATAGCCTTATTTTATTGCGATTATTTTAAACGCGATAATAAACGCGGGGGTGCATGGATGAGCAATATGGTTGGGCAGTCAAAACTAATGGGTACCAAACCGGTAATTTATAATGTTGCCAATTTAAACCATCCGGCAGCCGGCGAACCCGCGTTGCTTACGTTTGATGAGGTGACTACCATGTTTCATGAGTTTGGCCATGCGCTGCATGGGTTTTTTGCCAGTCAGGAATACCCGAGCATATCCGGTACCAGCGTAGCGCGCGATTTTGTGGAGTTTCCATCACAGTTCAATGAGCATTGGGCGCTTGATCCAAAGGTGTTTAAACACTATGCTATTCACTATAAAACCGGGCAGCTTATGCCGCAGGAACTAGTAGACAAAATTAAGAAAGCGGGCACCTTTAATGAAGGTTATTCAACTACCGAACTATTAGCTGCCGATTACCTTGACCTGCAATGGCACACCTTAAAGGCCGACGAGCCGCTGGTTACCGATGTGGATAAATTTGAAGCTAATGCCCTGCATAAAACCGGTGTTGATTTGTCGCAGGTGCCACCGCGCTACCGTTCCACTTACTTTTCGCATATATGGGGCAGCGGGTACGCGTCGGGCTATTATGCTTATATGTGGACCTCGATGCTTGAAAATGATGCCTATTACTGGTTTGTTGAACACGGCGGCCTAACCCGTGCAAACGGGCAGCGTTTCAGGGACATGGTGCTATCGCGCGGTAATACCGAGGACCTGGGCAAAATGTTCCGTGATTTTACGGGCCACGACCCAAGCAGCGTACCGATGATGAAACATAGGGGCTTGGTTAAATAAAATAATTATAAAAAGCGCGGTTGTTTATACACCGCGCTTTTTTTATGCTTATTTGACGCGTTTATAGCTTAAAGCAATTACCCCTTTATCCAGTTGCTGTACCGTGTTCAACTCAAAGCCGGTATTTACATCGTTGGTAAATAAACGTTTGCCACTGCTGGCCAAATGGGGGTGTACCAAAAGTTTTAGCTCATCTACCAAATTAGCTTTTAATAATGATTGTAATAGTGTGCCGCTTCCCTGCAGCAAGATATCGCCGCCAACTTCATTTTTTATCGCTTCAACGGCAGCAATAATATCTTTATTAATGATGGTAGTATTTTCCCACGGCGCTTGTTTCAGTTTTGAAGAAACCACATATTTTTTCACCTTATTCAATTTATCGGCTACACCCATTTCATTGTTTTTGAAGGATGACCAGTAGGGATACAGCATCTGGTAAGTATCGCGCCCGTAAAGCATCACATCGCAATTCGCAATACAATCCTGGATATATTTTGCCCTGCTATCGCTGTGATAAGGATTAAACCATTGTTCGAACGAACCTGAATCGAATATGCCATTTAATGACACCCATTCTGTTGCAATTAACTGTCTCATTTTTTTTCTGTTTGTTTATAAAACAAAAATACCCCTCAGCCAAAAGCCGAAATAGAACAAACCCGACAGTCGCTAAAATTTTGGATTGTAGGGCGCGGCTTTTTGTAAATATTCCTTAGGGGTAAGGTGGGTAAACTCTTTAAACACCCTGATAAAATGGCTTTGATCTGCAAAGCCATGCTGATAGGCAATGTCAGTCAGTTTTGAATATTGATAAGTATTTAACTGCTGAAAAGCCGCGTGAAACTGCCACACCCGTTTAAAAAGCTTGGGCGAGACACCTATGTTGGCTTCAAATAACCGCTGTAATGACCGCTCGGAAGTGTTCAGTTTATTTTGTAAAACAGTGAGCGCGTTTGGATCGCTGTTATTTTTGAGCGCGTTGGTCGCAAAGGTTAGCTTATCGTAATTAATACTGCTCGTACCTGCTAATTTTAATATGAAATTGTTGATGAGATCTATGCGTTTGTTGTTGTCCGGTTCATTTAAAAGTTGCTCCTGCAAATTAAGCTCCCGGGCTTGTTTCAGGTAATGTATATCTATATTAGTATCCGTAAGTTCGTTAGCATCCATGCCAAATAAAACTTTTAAAGCATGCGGATGCAAAAAATAAGCGATGAGCGTTACAGGCTGATTAAAACGTAATTCGCCCGGCGAAATAGTTTGGCCGTAAAGGCTTAAATAATTTTCATTACCTGTTTTTATGGTTTGAAAAGTGATGGTAGGTGAGCCATTAGCAAAAAGGGGAATGGTAAAATTAGTTATGCCAGCATTATATTCAATAACCAGTATACTACTCACGTAGCCTGATAAGATAGCGGGTGGAAGTAATGATTTAGTGATCATATGATATATAATAGCATAAAGTTATGTTTTTTAAAGTTGCAGCTTTACTGAATGCGTTTTTTGTTTAGCCTGTGTTAATTTTTATATAACATTGCAATTCGGCAATCCTCACAAATGAAATATAAAATCCCCTTCAAGTTATTATCGACTTTATTAACAGGCCTGGTTTTTATAAATACCGCAAGTGCTCAACATAACAACGTATCGTTAGATACTTTAAAGATTGCCTACCTGGGTTCGTCTGTGCCTTATGGTTATGGGGCTACCAATCACTTTGGTTATACCGCTATGTTCAGCCGGATATTACAACAGCGCGCCGACAATGGTACCGGCAAAGTATGGAAAACTGTTAACATAGCCGTATCAGGTGATAATACCATAAAAGTACTTAACCGCTGGCAGCGCGACCTGGTGCCGCAAAAAGCGAAATATGTAATGTATGCCTTATCATTAGGGAATGAAGGTTTGCATGAATTTGGCAAGCCACGGTTCGATCAGTTTAAAGCCAATATGATTAAACTTATGCAAATGGCGCGCGATAGCGGATATGTACCCATAGTAAGCAATTGCTACACCCGCAATGATTACACAGCTGCCGACTACGAGTATATTAAACAGATGGATGTGTGGATACACACGCTGGATGTACCCACCATAAATTTATTAGGCGCGGTAGATAACAGCATTGGCCACTGGACCAATAAATATTGGTTTGATGCTTTGCACCCCAACGATGCCGGGCACCTGGAAATGGCTTATACTATTGTGCCCTCATTATTCGATGCTTTAAGCAATAAAAAGCCGCAGCCTGTATGGGAGGATAATTCATCCATTACCTGGGGCATGGGAAAAGATAAAACCGGGCTGATAGCTTTTAAACCAGAAAACAGGCTGCACTCTTTTACCAATAGTATCACTGTAAAAACCAATGGTAAAGGGCGCTTGCTGCAACTGAGCGATAGCAGCGGTAATGCCGGATTTATAGAAATTACGCGCAAAGGCTTTATAAAATATACATCGCCAAATAAGGAAATTATAACAGGCACCACTAAAATTAATGACGGGCAATGGCATAAAATTGTGTTAACCCATTACTATGCCCGCGGCGAAACTGATCTGTACTGCGACAGCACCCAGCAAGGCTGCGCTTCCGAAAAACTGGTGCTGATTAATCTTAATTTAGGCAGTAAACCCATGCGCAAAAGCATTATGGCTAAAAACTGGTTGTTTTATCGCTCAGGTATGAATCAAACAGAAATTACAGCTATAGCGGCTAATCAATTATTAAAGTCGAGTTTAGAGTTATATGCGCCGCTGGATAAAAGCGCGCTGAAAAATAATGCACAAAGCACTAATACAATTAGTTGGGCTCAATAAATTAATTGAATATCGAACACCCAATGTTGAATATTGAATGATGAAGTAAGATCACTTCGATATTCAGTATTCGGCATTCAATATTCAGCGTTAAAAAATAAAAGCTTCCTGGAATTACTCATGGTCATAAAACAAGTACGGCTCCTGATGGGCAGGAGCCGGTACTAACCAATTATAAACCTAAATTATGAGAAGAGAGCTGTAGGAGAAGGAGTCGAACCTTCACGGAGTGGTTATTCTTATTGCTAAGAGTTTCCCAGTTTCTCCGCCACCGCGACGAGGAGGTGTGTCTGCCAAAAATTTCACCATCCTACAGTATGGAATTCACGCCAGTGAATTGCTGTTGGGGAAGGATTCGAACCTCCACAGAGTAGTTAGCCCGCTTCGGGTTTCCTATGATCTCCGCCACCGGGACAAGGAGGTGTGTCTGCCAAAAATTTCACCACCCAACATTATTGTTATTATTAATTTTAAAGAACGGGTAAGCATTAGGTCCAATTGCTTATTACAAATCTAATAGACCTATCAATTCCTTGCAAATATTTCAACAAAAATATTTTATTTTTATTCAAATTATAATTATACTTGTATTTCAATATAGATATTCAAATTTATGTCCCACAGAAAAGCTCAAAATTTAGAAATTGATAATCTGGATATCCAGATTTTATCAATATTGATGAAAAATGCAACCACTCCGTATACGGAAATTGCTAAAGAATTGATAGTTTCCGGCGGAACTATACACGTGAGGATGAAAAAATTGGAAGAAATGGGTGTAATAAAGGGTGCCAGCCTGGAAGTTGATCCGCAGAAATTAGGGTATGATATCACCGCTTTCCTGGGTATATTCCTGGAGAAAGGCTCGCAATATAACGAGGCGGTGAGGCAGTTGAAAACCGTAAAGGAGATCGTTGAGCTGCATTACACTACCGGAAGCTGGAGTATATTCGCCAAAATTGTGTGCCATGACACCACCCATTTACGAGAAGTATTGAACGAACAGATACAAAGTGTAAAGGGCATACAACGCACCGAAACCTTTATATCGCTCGAAGAAAGTATAAGGAGGCAAATAACGCTGGAATAAATTTTACTATACCTTTATTATAATTGTACTACTAAGGAGACTTACGGGGTTTATAACGCCGTGAGTCTTTTTTTATTTACACCAGCGTACTCGGCTTCCTGAAAATACGGTGCCTGAACAGCCGCAGCATTAATGGTGAAACAATGATCTCGGCAATTACCGAGGGGATGAGCACCGGCCCCTGCATCATTTCAAAAGGTAAGGCCCAATATTTCCAGATCAGGATAGTTAACCCTAGCGATACTGCCCGACTTGCAATAAGCAGGAACGTTAGTTTACCCCAGGTCCACGGTTTATTTAACCTGACAACAATAAAAGTTTGAAATATAATACCCACAATAAAAGCTACCGAGCTTAAATAGATGGCAATCTCTACAAATTCAAAAAAACTGATGTCGTTTGTTTCCATACCCGTGGTGTGAATTTTTTTAAAGGTATGGAAAAGTTTGATATTGCTTTATTTATCCGCTATCGCTCACAATGACGTGAAGTATTCGCGTAGGAATTAATTGAGTACCTTAAGCAGTAAACGCCGTCAATGCCTTTTCAATCCTGTTCACTGTTTCATCCTTACCTAATAAAGCGGCAATATCAAACACATGCGGACCAAACTTGCCGCCCACCAGCATAATACGGAAAGGCAGCAGTACGTCGCCGGTTTTAAGGCCTTTTTCTTCGGCTAATGCTTTGAAGAATGCTTCCAGTTCGGCAGCGATTATTGTTTTAGTACTTTTTAACTGATCGATGATCTGGTTAAAAAAAGCAGTTTTTTCGTCGGTCCATTTAGGCTTAACCGCGTTAAGATCATATTCGGCAGGGGTTTGAAAGAAGTAAACCGATTGCTGATAAAAATCAGACAATAAAGTGCAACGATCTTTTATCAGTTCAATAACAGTTAACAGATAGGCGTCATTCTCAACAGTAATGCCTTTACCTGCTAAAACTTTTTTTACTTCAGGTAATAACTTGTCGCCGCTGGTCTTTTTTATCCACTCGGCGTTGAACCATTTTGCTTTCTCAAAATCAAACTTGGCTCCAGCCTTGCTTATCCTGTCAAGCGAAAATTTTTCTGTAAGCTCAGCCAGTGAAAATATTTCCTGCTCTGTTCCTGAGTTCCAGCCCAGCGTAGCCAGCAGATTTATAAATGCTTCGGGTAAAAATCCCAGCTCGCGGAAACCTGGCGTAAGCTCACCGCTTTTTTCGTCGAACCAGTTCATGGCATAAACCGGGAAACCCAGCCGCGCGCCATCGCGCTTGCTTAGTTTACCGTGGCCATCGGGTTTTAATATTAAAGGCAGGTGTGCCCATTGCGGCATATCGGCCTTCCAGCCTAAGTAATCCCACAATAATAAATGCACCGGTGCCGATGGCAACCACTCTTCACCACGAAAAGCGTGCGATATCTGCATCAAATAATCATCAACCACAACCGCCAAATGATAAGTTGGCATGCCATCGGCTTTTAATAAAACTTTATCATCAACCGTGTTGGTTTCAAAACTCACACGACCGCGTATCAAATCGGTAAAGCTAACGGTCTCGTCGGCAGGTATTTTTATGCGGATAACATGCGGGGTATTGTCGGCCAGTAACTGATCAACCTCATGCTGCGGCAATGATAATGAATTGCGCAGACCATCGCGGTAAACCTGTCCGTACTGAAAGTTAGGGATCTCTTTACGGTTTTTATCCAGCTCTTCGGCGGTGTCAAAAGCATAATAGGCATGGCCCTGCATTACCAGGCGCTCGGCATATTGACGGTACAGGCTTTTACGCTCGCTTTGGCGGTATGGTGCAAACTGTCCCGGGGTAACCGGGCTTTCGTCGGGCACAATGCCGCACCAGTTAAGGCAGTCAATTATATATTGTTCGGCACCCTCAACAAAGCGGGTTTGGTCGGTATCTTCTATCCTTAAAATAAAATCGCCGCCATGCTTTTTGGCAAACAGGTAATTAAACAACGCGGTGCGTACACCGCCTAAATGTAAACCACCCGTAGGGCTGGGTGCAAAACGAACTCTGACTTTTTTATTTGACATTATGCCGCAAAGATAATTTTTTAGTTAGAAGTCGGGAAGTCTGTAAGTCGGGAAGTCTGAAAGATGACTGTATGGTTGCAACTTATTTAAAACTTCCGGACTTACGCGGACTGTCCGACTTCCGGACTTCAAGAATAATTATATTATACAAACCTATTTTACGTTATTTGAAACTGATATGATAAATGCCTACCAAAATAAAAAGCTCTGGAACTATATATTGCTTGCGTTTGCCGTTGTTATTGCCTCAGGGTCGTTATTTTATACCAGCTACCTGGTAAAAAATATTGAACGGTCAGAGCGCACGCGGGCGCAGATATGGGCAATGAGTATAAGGCAGCAAATATCAGCCGATGATAATGACTTTTTACCCTATATTTTTGCGGTACGCGACAGCTCGATAGTGCCCGCCATTGTTACCAACGAAAAAGGCGACCTGCTGTTTCCGAGAGGGCTTGACACTACTAAAACTTTTATCCAACTGCCACCCGAGGCTGC
>DATJJI010000055.1:0-3210 GCA_035492275.1 Mucilaginibacter sp. | reverse complement strand
CCTGATCGGGAAATAAAGGATCACAGCCTTTTTTACCCAATCGTGTGTGTGCCAGCGGTGACCTACCAACTCGGCAACACGCATTTCGCCGCGGTCTAATCGTTGTATAACTGTTTCAATGGCAGTGGTATAATCATGGTTCCCTAAAAGGGTTCTGTCTTCCCAGGCCTCTTCAATAAGTTTCTTTAGATTTTGCATTAGTGATATAAACTTTTGACAAATTAAAGGATTTTATAGGAGAATTGTTCACCTATAGTATGGAGTATCTCAAGCTATAACAAACCATAAATCTATATGTTTAATTAACCCTGTCTTAACGAAGTTCTTACCTTTGCCAAATATTAATAGAAGCAACTGCTTCTGAAGTTTTAAAGAAATGCCTGAAAAAGAGAAATTAAGGATCGATAAATATTTGTGGGCGATTAGAATATTCAAAACACGTTCATTAGCCACCGAAGCGTGCAAAGCGGGCAGGGTGAAGCTTGACGGACAGAACATTAAACCTGCTCATGAAGTTAAAGTGGGCGAGGTGTACCTCGTATCGAAAGGGCCGGAGCGTAAGATAATCAGGGTGCTTGGACTGTTAGAAAACCGGATGGATGCAAAAAGCGTGGCAGGCTTTTATGCCGACGAAACACCCGTTGAGATGACGCATGCATTTAAATCAATGTTCAATGCCCCGGTTTTGAAACGCGACCGTGGTACAGGTCGGCCAACCAAACGTGACCGACGGGAAATTGACGATATGAAGGACAATTTCTTTGATACGAAAGGAGAGTAAGCTGGTGCTGAAATGGCATTGCTAATCATCAAATGTTGATGTTAGCAAAAAAAATCGCATCTTTGCAGCGTTTTTGAAGTCCCCTCAGTTACCGGATACCAATTTGAAGAACCGTATTGATTGACATTTTACAACATAGCACGTTAAAAAGGTCTGCCTGGCTAAATTTTAGTTTCTTGTTTAATCCCTTAGCTTTTATTGTATGATCTACGGGATAATAGCAGTTCTTTTCTTTGCGGGTATGTTGTTATACTTCCCAATTGCAGATCATTATAATATTATAGACCATCCCAACGAACGCAGTTCGCATAGCGTTATCACTATCCGCGGTGGCGGGATAATATTTCTTTTTGCTGCCCTGGCAGCTGTGATCATACACCCGGCTTATTGGTTGCCGGTACTGGCGTTATTTATGGTAGGTACCATCAGCTTTATTGATGACCGGATCACGCTGTCAAGTAAAATAAGGCTGCTGGTGCATTTGGCTGCTACCACCCTGTTTTTTATCTACCTTGATGTTTTCTCTTTACCGGTTTATGAAGCTTTCTTTTTGTACTTCGTAGTGATCGGCACTATCAATGCCTACAATTTTATGGATGGCATAAACGGTATTACAGGATGTTATAGCCTGGTAGTATTAGCCGGACTGCAATATGTCAACCTGAAGCTGGCTTTTATAGATAAAGATATGGTCTGGCTACCTATGATAGCCTGCGGCGTCTTCCTCTATTTCAATTTTCGTAAAAAAGCCAAATGTTTTGCCGGCGATGTAGGTAGTATCACTATTGCGTTTTGGATCGTAATGTTATTAATTAAGTTGATATTGGTAACGAACAATTGGTCATATATTTTATTCCTTTCGGTATATGGCACGGATTCGGTATTGACAATTATGCATCGTATTTGGCTAAAACAAAATGTTTTTAAGCCACATCGGCTGCACCTGTATCAAATTATGGTTAATGAACGTAAAACGCCTCACCTCTGGGTGTCATTTGGTTATATGCTGCTACAGGGTGTGATAATTTTTTTTATTGTAAATAATAAAAGCTTTACAGCTACAGGTTTATTTGCGGTTATTTTAATACCCCTGATATTAATGTATATAATATTAAAAGTTGCGTTAATGAAAAAATAAGTATCTGATCCTATGCAATTAAACCATCATATCGGTTTTTTTGTCATAAGAACTAAAACTTTTTGCCTTGAGAGTTTGTTTTGTGTCTGAATGAGAGTTATAGGCTATTAATGCAAATAAGTATTGTAACAATAATGTTTAACAACGCATCTGAAAAACCGGGGTATTTTTAATAAAATTGCATTTTTATTTTCTCCCCTATATGTTTCAACTGATGCATTTTTTGCGTATTTAAAAAATATTAGCTATAATTATATCATCTACTTATCTACTAACATCATTTTATGAAAAAATACCTACTCTTTTCTAAGGTCGTGCCGCGATGGTTAATTATGCTCGTTGATCTTGCGATTGTGGCCTGGTCTTTTTCCACTTCCTATTTTATTGTAGAACGATTCGAGTTTATCAATATACTTCGCGGTAATTTCTTCATCTATACAGGATTATACAGTGCCCTTGCAGCTATCGTAATGTACGCCATGCGTATACACATCGGGCTGATCCGCTACTCCAACACGCGCGATATGCTGCGCATTTTCGGCTCAGCATTTATAGCAAGTTTACTTTACCTGGTAGTTATTAATGCATGGCTGGTACATGTGATCCGTGTCGACCTGGTTACGCTTAATCTGGTACTTTTGATCAATTTCTCTGTATCCAGCACGTTGTTGATCCTGTTACGCACTACGGTGAAAAGCGTGTTCTTTTACCTTACCAATAACACCACTGCCAAAAAGACTATTGTATTGATTTACGGCTCTGATAATAACGCAGTACTTGTAAAACAAGCGCTTGAGGCTAGTGCAAATACCAACTTTTGTGTGGTTGGTTTTGTAGATGACGGCAGTAAAAAGATTGATAAGGAAATTCAACAGGTAAGGGTTTATCACATTGATAAGCTGGGAAAACTGAAGGAAAAATACAATGTGGATAAGCTCATCATTATGAACCATAATTTGGATGAGCAGACAAAAAAATCAGCCCTTGAAAATTGCCTGGCGCTCGGTATACAAGTGTTAACCGTGCCTCCGTCAGACCAATGGATATATGGCAAGCTTAATCCGCAGCAGATCAAAGATCTTAAGATCGAAGATTTGTTGCAGCGTAAACCGATTAAGATCGATAATACCCGCATTTCGGAAGATTTGCATGGTAAACGCGTATTGGTTACGGGTGCAGCAGGTTCTATCGGTTCAGAAATTGTAAACCAGGTGTTGAGCTATAAGCCTGCAATGCTTATTTTGTGCGATCAGGCTGAATCGCCTTTGCACGAGATAAAATTGGAAGTAGA
>DATJJI010000054.1:0-4958 GCA_035492275.1 Mucilaginibacter sp. | reverse complement strand
GGCTGGCACGAGCAGTTAACCCAGATAAAAGAGCGCTGCGAGGCCAACAACAATTCGTTTATTTATGCCACTAATTTTAGTGTCGGCGTAAATATATTTTTCCATGTAAATAAATTCCTGGCCAAACTCATGAACCAGCACCCGTATTATGAGGTGCAGGTAGAAGAGATACATCACACACAAAAGCTTGACTCGCCAAGCGGCACTGCCATCACCATTGCCGAAGGCATACTGGAAAACCTGGATGCAAAAAAACAATGGGTAAATGTTTTAACCGCCGATGGTAAGGACGACAATGATAATAATGCCAAAGTTGATGAGTTGCTAATAGAATCGTACCGGATAGACAGCGTACCGGGAACGCATACTGTTATCTATGATTCGGAAGTTGATACCATAGAATTTAAACATACCGCGCATAACCGCAATGGCTTTGCCCTGGGTGCTGTATTGGCCGCCGAATGGATAAAAGACAAAAAAGGATTTCATTCTGTAGCGGATATGTTTGATTTGAGTTAAACATTAATAAATAATAATAAATTTACATCAAAGTCCGCTCTAAAGGGGAGGATTTTGGTGAGGCCATATTAAATTACTTTGCCACAATATTTTAAGAAATGAACTGGAAATTCTGGAATAAAAAACAAACCAACCCATCTGCCAAAAAGAAAAGTAAAACCCGCGAGTGGACCGACGCTATAATTTTCGCGGTTATTGCCGCTACGCTTATACGCACCTTTTTTATTGAGGCCTATACCATACCCACTCCATCAATGGAGCGCTCGCTGTTAGTTGGCGATTTTTTGTTTGTAAGTAAAGTAAACTACGGCCCCCGTACGCCTATAACACCAATTGCATTTCCGTTTGCGCACCATACTATGCCGGTTATTGGCACTAAGGCTTACTGGGATGGCATACAATTGCCATACTACCGTTTACCTGGTTTTAGTGATGTAAAAAAAGGCGATGTGGTAGTATTTAATTACCCAATGGAGGCTGATTCGCCTTATTACCGCCCGGTTGATAAACGTGAAAATTATATTAAACGCTGCCAGGGCGCACCCGGCGATACCTTGAGTGTGGTTAATGCGCAGGTTTTTGTAAACGGCAAAGCTGCACCAAACCCACCGGGCGAGCAAATTGACTACACCGTTGCTACAACCGGCATGGATGTTAACCCTGATGTATTGCAGCAGTTGCACATCACAAATTATGAAGGCGCCTCATCGCCAACCATGACTGCCGAATCGGCTGCGGCTTTAAAAAAATACTCGAACATCAAATCGGTAACACCAAATATACAAGCTAAAGAAACTGGCGATATGGGCGTGTTCCCAACTGATATGCGTTACCCTAAACAACACGCGTTTAAATGGAATGTAGATAATTTTGGGCCTGTTATTGTACCTAAAAAAGGTTGGACCGTAAAATTAGACAGCTTAACCCTGCCTATTTACCGCCGGGCTATTACAGTTTATGAGCACAACACGCTTACCCAATCAGGTAATGACATTCTGATTAACGGTAAAAAAGCCGACAGCTATACCTTTAAAATGAATTATTACTGGATGATGGGTGATAACCGTCATGATTCGTTAGACTCACGTTTCTGGGGGTTTGTTCCGGAAGATCATATTGTGGGTAAGGCGCTGTTTATATGGATGAGCTGGGATGATGACGCTTCTTTCTTTAGCAAGATAAGATGGAGCAGGTTGTTCAGAGGCATTCATTAATTTGACACCGATCCATAAATGATGAAAATAGCTGATCGCTGCATCACTTGTATATGGATCTGAAATTCTGGAAAAGAAAAAAAACTAAAAGCAAGAGCATCGTCCGCGAGTGGGCCGATGCTCTTGCTTTTGCTATAATAATAGCTGCCCTCATCCGTATGTTTTTCATGGAGGCTTATGTTATCCCCAGCGGATCAATGGAAAACTCGCTCTTAGTAGGCGATTACCTGTTTGTAAGCAAAATGAGCTACGGTGCCCGTACACCTGTTACACCTGTGGCTGTTCCGTTCACCCATCATACACTACCATTTTTTCATACCAAAGCGTATTGGGACGGCATACAGCTACCCTATTACCGCTTACCTGGTTTTGGCAAGGTAAAGAAGGGCGATATCGTAGTTTTTAATTACCCGATGGATGCCGACGCGCCTTACCATCGCCCGGTTGACAAACGCGAAAACTATATTAAACGCTGCCAGGCTACCCCAGGCGATACGCTCACCATAGCAGACGCACAGGTATATATTAACGGTAAAGCCGCACCTAATCCGGCCAACAGCAAACCTGGCTATATGGTTAAAACCAACGGCACACCTATTGATAAAAAAATATTGAAGTACTTGAGCATCGAATTACGCTATCAGTATACTCCGTCTGATTATGAAGTATTGATGACCAGGCAATCTGCCGGTGTGTTAAAACATCAGCCCAATATTCTGCTGGTTAAAGAATACAACCAATTAAAAGGTGTGTATGACCCGGATATTTTTCCGCAAAACCCTCGTTTTAAATGGAACGCGGATAATATGGGCCCTATTATCATACCCAAAAAAGGCTGGACAATAAAGCTGGATAGCAATACCTTTCCTGTTTATAAACGCGCTATATCGGTCTACGAAAATAATAAGGTCGATATAGTTGGCAACAATATCTTCATCAACGGTAAAAAAACAAATACCTATACCTTTAAATTAAATTATTACTGGATGATGGGCGATAACCGCCATAACTCGGAAGATTCACGCTATTGGGGCCTTGTACCCGAAGATCATATTGTAGGCAAAGCTGTATTTATATGGATGAGTGCGGATGACAGCGCCGGATTCTGGCATAAAATAAGGTGGAGCAGGATTGGCCTCCTAACCCCCTGAAGGGGGAGATTCAAAGCATATTTATATCAAATAATATCGAACACCGAATGTTGAATTTTTTAATGATGAAGTTTGATAGCACACTAATTCGATATTAGTTATTATTCCCCCTTTAGGGGGTTAGGGGGCTAACATTCAACTTCTCTGCCAGTTCATTCAAATCCTTTACCACCGCGTCAACAATAGGGATACCATTTTTGCGACGATCAATTTCCGCTTCGCGCTCCGGCTCGCCCGGGATGACAACCTTTTGATCAGGGTTAATAGCCGATGCCGATTTAAAGCGTGCTATCCAGTTATCCATATGATCTTTAAACTCATTAACCGGGCGAAAACCATCCACTCGCAAAGCACCTAAAAAATGGCCTATACCTTTGCCTACCGGATCATCAGGAGGCTCTAAAAAAGCCACGAATGGCGGCACCCAGGGACCATAATTGGCACCCGATAATACAGCCGACAAAATATCAACCGTAGCGCTCAGGCCAAAGCCCTTGTGGCTGCCATGATCGCGGTCGCTGCCCAGGGGTAATAACGAGCCGCCGCTTTTTAAGGCATGGGGGTCGGTAGTATAATTTCCTTCTTTATCCTGTATCCAACCTTCGGGCACTTGTTTGCCCGAGCGTTGTGCTATTTCCAATTTACCATTTGCCGCTGCAGAGGTAGCCATATCAACTATTACCGGCGGGTATTTACCTGCCGGGAAAGCGTAGCACATAGGGTTGGTGCCCAGCATCCTGTCGGTTGAAAAGGTAGGCGCCACCAGCGGACTGGCGTTGGTCATGGCGAAACCTATCATATCTTTCTCAACAGCCATCAAGGCATGATAACCCGCAATACCAAAGTGGTTTGAGTTGCGGATGGCTACCCAACCCGAGCCATATAATTTGGCTTTTTTAATAGCTACCTGCATAGCGAAGGGCGCCACAACCAGGCCCAGGCCTGCATCACCATCAATGGTGGCAGTGGTTGGGGTTTCGTGAACTATTTGGATATTAGGATTGGGGTTAATGCGTTCTTTCTCCCATAGGCGCACATACCCCGTCAATCGCGCCACGCCATGCGAATCAATGCCCCGCAAATCAGACAATAACAAAACGCCGGCCGCTAATTTGGCATGTTCATTACTGCAGCCCATGGCCAGGAAAACATTTTCGGTAAAAGTGCGGAGAGTTGATTCGGTGACGATCATGTGCAAATATATTAAAAACAGCTACACTCACGTCATTGCGAACGAGGTACGAGTGTGGCAATCTCTACACGCCAGGCGGAATTTGAATAGCGGGACTATCGTGTAGAGATTGCCACGCTACGCTCGCAATGACGCGTCGGAAAGAATTTTGTATTATTCTGTCAGCACCGCAAATTCAAAATCCAACGGTTCAAAATTGCGGATGAGTTCATCGATAAATTGCTGGCCCCATTTTACATACAATAAGCCAAAATTCTCGTTACGCTCCTGTAAGCTTTCCTTGGGAAAAAGCTCGGTCTTTATTTGTTCTATTTGCTCCAGGCGGGTGTGGTAGTTTGCTTTTTCGGCCTTTACCAGTTTCTTTTCCAGGTTATCTATCGCTTTTTTCAGGCGGGCCTGTACAGCTTCTGTTGAAGGCGCCAATGTTGGGTCGATCTTAGATGAACGTGTTTTAATCTTTTCAAATATGGCCTGCAATTCGCTCCACTCCTGCTGCAGGTTTAGCGTATGTTCGCTGTGTTTTTTTATCCAGAAATTTTTAAGCGCGTCGGTTGGTTTAAACAGATCGGCAGCCGCCAGTTCCATGCGTTTTATTTTGGCAGCGGCTTCCTTGCGTACCACCAAACCCGAATTACGCAATATTAGTATAGGAAAATCAACCCCGTAATGCTCAAAGTTCGATTTCAGCTCCAGCCAATAAACCACTTCGGCGCCACCGCCAATGTAAGCGATGTTTGGTAATATGCATTCCTGGTACAAGGGGCGCATCACCACGTTAGGACTAAACTTACCCGGATTTTTTTTGATCTCGAGTTTCAATTCTTCTTCCGAAAAACTGATATCTGTATTCAATACTTTATAGCGATCACTCTCAAAAACCAA
>DATJJI010000053.1:0-17683 GCA_035492275.1 Mucilaginibacter sp. | reverse complement strand
TAAATACACCCGCCGGAACCATCACCCTGCCGCCATGCTCCTTGCTGCATTGATCAACAGCGGCCTGTATGGCTTTGGTGTTGATGGTTTTGCCATCGGCTTTAGCGCCGTAAGCCAGGATGCTATGATCGGCGGAAAACGCTGATAGTGAAATGCTGAATAGTAGGGCGGTGACGATTACTTTCATAATTAAATATATTCTTGTCATTTCGAGCGATAGCGAGAAATCTTGTACGCCCTGCATCCTGTCGTACGTATAAGATTTCTCCCGTTGGTCGAAATGACAATAAAGGTTAAAATCGGTTTATCAAAAACAAAGCCCGTAGGGTAACTACAGGCTTTGTAAATATTGCGATAAATAGCGAGAGTTTAGCTATTCAGCAAACTTCTTTTAACACCTAACTCCAGTCCGCGCAGTTCGGCAAGGCCTTTCAGGCGGCCAATAACCGAATAGCCCGGGAAGGTATTGTAATTATAATCATCCAGCAATTTATGGCCATGATCCGGGCGCATCGGGATGGCAATATCTGTGCGGCCGCTGTCGGCACGTTTTTTTTGCTCCAATACCAGGTTTTTCATTACGGCAAACATATCGGTGCTGCCTTCCAGGTGGTTGTCTTCATAAAAACTGCCATCGGCCTCACGTTTTACATTGCGCAGGTGCAGGAAGTGAAAATGCTGCCCCAAACGCTCAACAATACCCGACAGATCATTATCGCCGCGCGCGCCTAATGAGCCGGTACAGAAAGTTAAGCCGTTGCTGCTTGATGGTATGGCGTTCACCACGTCGTTCAAATCATTTTCTGTTGATACGATCCTCGGCAAACCAAAAATCGGGAATGGCGGATCGTCAGGGTGCACGCACATTTTAACACCTGCTTTTTCAGCTTCGGGAATAATGGCCTGTAAAAAGTAAGCCATGTTGGCTTTCAGCGCTTTGGCATCAACACCATCATATTTACTTAAAAACCCTTTAAACTGCTCAACGGTTAATACGTCTTTTGTTCCGGGCAGGCCGGCCATCATGTTGTTTTTCAGGCGCTCTACTTCTTCCGTGCTCAGGCTATCTAAGTAGTTTTTGGCAGTAGCTTGTTGTTCGGCCGTAAATTCATTAAATGCTTCGGGACGCTCCAGGATATAAAGATCAAATGCCCACCAGGCCGGCGCGTGAAAACGCAGGGCCGACGCGCCATTGGGTAAACGGTAATCAATGTCGCTGCGGGTCCAGTCTAACACCGGCATAAAGTTATAGCAAACTGTTTTTACGCCTGCGGCAGATAAGTTTTTTAAGGTTTCGATATAATTAGCGATATGCTTTTCGCGGTCTTCGCCCCCAGTTTTAATGCTGTCGTGCACGTTCACGCTTTCCACCACCGACCATTTAAAGCCGGCAGCTTCAATAATATCCTTGCGTTTTTTTATTTCTTCGGCGCTCCATACTTCGCCCGATGGGATATGGTGCAGCGCGTTAACAATACCGGTGGCACCGGTTTGCTTTACGGCATCTAGCGTAACCGCGTCGTTAGGGCCGTACCAGCGAAAAGTTTGTTCTAAATTACTGATCATTGTGATTTTATACTTTGATATAACAGGACTGCAAATAAACAGCATTTATCTGACAGGCGAATGGTTTTGAGTTGGATTTTTTATGAAAACGATGTAGTTGTGGAGATTACTTTTTTGACAAAGTATATTCTCCATCCAAATCGGTAAAAGTATAAACATACATGTTATCCGGACCTAAGGATTTATACATGTCGTCGTATATTACTTCTCCCGGCATTGCCGGCCTTCCATTTAACCTGATATTATACCTCAATTTTTCACCGTTTTTTATCGTGGAATTTAAATATTTTAATGGGATGGCCAACTCATAAACATACTGCAGATGATTATTATATTGTGCGGATAGCTTTATACCTTCTGCGTTGTAAATTGAAATTAACGGTTCTTGAGTTTCCGCTATTCCCTCTACCTTAACCTCTTTGAATAAATCATTCAATTTCTCACTTATTATAGAAACTAATGAATCCCGCTTTTTCTTGACATCACTTTTTGTTGTATCATTAAATTTTACAAATCCTCTCAGGGCATTGTCCCTATCTATAATGGGGCCTTTTAATGACTTCACTACAGTTGGATAAGTAATGGCTATGTTTTTTAATTCTTTTGATCCTTTTTGAATAGTAAATGTAATTCCGCCATATAATATTTTCGAAAAGCAATAACCGTCATTTGTGCTTGCTACAGTTAAATACAGGTTATCATCGTCATTGGATAGTGTGTAAAATATGCGATTGGCAGGATTATATGCCTGGAATTTATTATCCCATTCAGTTGTTTTTCCGTCAACTTTTATATCAGCAGGAGCACGCAAACTGATTTTTTGTACAGACAGGATTTTTTGGGCTTTAGCTGGTATAAAAAAAATCCCCAAGAAGAAAGCCAGTAATAAAGTTTTCTTCTTAGGGATGCGGTTCATCTTTAAATATGAATTACCAGAAATAAGTATATAACACGGTTAGTACGGTTACCACAATAACGGCACCAATGGTAAAGCCTCTGTTTGTTTTAAACATGCTTGAGTCTACCTCAAGGCCATGTGCGCGGTCGCCTTTGGCGTTTTCGAGCATAGATATCATATACATGCCGATAATACAGATAATAAATACAAAACCCATCCTGTCCAGGAACGGAATTTCGTAAACACCTGCATTGTTAACCGCGAATCCGGTAGGAGCCAGGAACGACAGGTTGGCAAACATTGGCAAAAACTTAAAGAATACCGAGAAAGCAAAACCACCTATGGTAGCAAAAAGTGCCGCGTTCGACGTTGCCTTTTTCCAGAAGAAACCCAGGATGAACATAGCGAATATACCCGGCGATACGAAGCCTGTATATTCCTGTATATATTGAAAACCGCCTTTTTTGTCGATACCTAAATGTTTACAGATCAGGATGCCCAATATCATAGCGACAACTACGGTGATCTTGCCAACCCTGACTGTTTTACGGTCGTCGATATCGGTTTTAAATTTTTTGTAGATATCCAGCGTAAAAATGGTAGCAATACTGTTGGCCTTACCTGCAAGCGAAGCAACAACGGCCGCTGTTAAAGCAGCGAATGAAAGCCCTTTTAATCCGGTTGGCAAAAGATTCAGTAATACGGGGTAGGATCTGTCAGGATTAAGGTCAGAACCGATTCCCATTTGCGTATGGAACCCAAGTACATCCTGCCTGTATAAAATAAACGCCGCGATACCCGGAAGCACCACAATAACCGGCATTAATAATTTTAAGAAAGCCGCGAAAAGAATACCGCCGCGGGCAGTCTTTAGATTAGCGCCCAGGGCTCTTTGCGTGATGTATTGGTTGCAACCCCAGTAATTCAGATTCACGATCCACATACCGCCGATAAGAACGGTTAGGCCCGGCAAATCGATGTAGTTTGGATTATCCTTTTTAAGGATCATGTGGAAGTGATCGCTGGCCTGGGTTGACATGATCTTTAAGCCGTTTAAGATACCATGAGTGCCCGAATGATCAGCCACCATGTTAATGGCAATGTATGTAGTTACCAAGCCGCCCAGTATCAAAAAGAAAACCTGTATAACATCGGTATAGCCAATAACCTTCATGCCGCCCAGGGTGATGATAATAGCAAATATAGCCAGGAACCAGATACACAGATCAAGGTCGTAACCCGAAATGGTATGAATAGCCAACGCCCCCAGGAATAGGATGGAAGTAAGGTTTACAATAACATATAATAATAGCCAGAATATAGCCATGATCATAGCTACTGTTCCATTATACCGCTGGTTCAAAAACTGCGGCATAGTAAATATTTTGTTTTTAAGATATACCGGGATAAAGAATACAGCAACTACAATAAGCGTACCTGCGGCCATCCACTCGTAAGTGGCAATAGCGAGGCCCATTTTAAAGCCTGAGCCGCTCATACCGATCATCTGCTCGGCCGAGATGTTAGAAGCGATGAGCGAGGCGCCAATGGCCCACCAGGTAAGCGAACCTTCTGCTAAAAAATAATCTTTTGAAGTTGCGTCGGCGTTGTGTTTACGTTTGTAAACCCACCAACCATAAAGCGCGACAATTAAGAAGTAAATTAGAAATACGATCTTATCGCCGTTAGTTAACTGATTCATAAAATAATAAAGGTTATAATTGAATAACAATTATAACCTTTATAAAACGTTTAAACAAGTACTATAGGTTTATATATAGCGGTTTATTAAATTTTCTATATATTCCTGTCTGCCGCTGGCCGGAGTTGGCTCGCCGTTTTGTATGGCGTAGGCTCTCAGGTCCTCTAATGATAGTTTTCCTTCTTCAAATTCCTTGCCTTTTCCGCTATCATACGAAGCATAACGATCTTTACGGATCTTTTTATACTCTGATTTCTGCAGGATGTTGTCAGCAGTGATCAATGCTCTTGCAAAAATATCCATACCGCCAATGTGGGCATAGAACAAGTCTTTCTGATCTGTTGAGTTTCTGCGGATCTTGGCATCAAAGTTTATACCGCCACCCTGGAAACCACCGGCTTCTAAAATGATCAGCATATATTCTGTTACCTCGTTAATATCATTCGGGAACTGGTCGGTATCCCATCCATTCTGCATATCGCCACGGTTAGCATCGATAGAGCCTAATAAGCCACAATCGGCAGCAACCTGCAGGTCATGCTGAAAAGTATGACCTGCTAATGTAGCGTGGTTTACTTCCAGGTTCAGTTTAAAATCGTTCAACAAGTCATATTTCTGCAGGAAACCGTATACGGTTGCCGCGTCATAATCATACTGGTGCTTGGTTGGCTCGCAAGGTTTTGGCTCGATAAAGAAAGTACCTTTAAAGCCTTGTTTGCGGGCGTAATCTTTAGCGGCATGTAAAAACTTGGCCAAATGCTCCTGCTCGCGTTTCATCTGGGTATTCAGCAGGGTCATGTAACCTTCGCGGCCACCCCAGAATACATAGTTCTCGCCACCTAAAGCGATGGTAGCATCTAAAGCAGCTTTTACCTGCGCCGCGCCATGTGTTAATACGTGGAAATCAGGGTTGGTTGCAGCACCGTTCATGTAGCGGCTGTGCGAGAACATGTTGGCAGTGCCCCAAAGCAGTTTTACACCGCTTTCGGCTTGTTTTTGTTTTGCATATTCAACCAATGCCTGTAAGCGGCGGTCGTTTTCATTAATGTCGTTGGTATAATCAACCACGTCAACATCATGAAAGCAATAGTAGGGCAGGTTCATTTTTGTAAGGAACTCAAATGCCGCGTCCATTTTATCTTTTGCACGTTCTACCGCGTCGGCTTTCTTATCCCACTCAAATACGTGAGTTGGCCCGCCAAACGGATCAGAACCGTTGCCTACAAACGAGTGCCAGTAAGCTCCCGCAAAGCGTAAATGATCTTTCATTGGTTTGCCCGCTACTACTCTGTCCGCGTCATACCAGCGGAACGCCAGCGGGTTGTCTGAATCCAGGCCCTCATATTTGATCTGGCCTATGCCTTTAAAAAATTCTGTTTCGCCTGTTACTATTTTTGCCATTATTGTTTTATTTAAATATTTGGTTTTACTATTTAATTGACCGCGTTATGCAGTTGTTTTTCTTTTGCTATAAGCAGATGTTTGTCTAATAAATCTTTCCATTCCTGGTAAACCGGTTCAAATAAGTTTGATGTAGGTTCAACCAGTTGTACCGGGTGCATGTGCATAAAGGCTTCTGCAGGCGATGTAAATATCCCCGCGCCGATACCCGCGCCTAAAGCCGCGCCTACGCTGCCATCGTTTTTATATAATTCAACCGGTATGCCGGTAGCGTTTACAAATGTTTGCGCAAACAGATCGCTCAAAAATAAATTGGCTTTACCAGCACGAATTACGGTTGGGTTCATGCCGTTTTCGCGCATAATATCAACGCCGTAGCGGAATGCGCAGGCAATACCTTCCTGCACGGCACGGAAAATATGCGATTGTGTATGCAGGTTTAAATCGATATGGTGAAAATGTACGCCTATCAGTTCATTATTCAACATACGCTCGGCACCGTTGCCAAAAGGTAATATGCGTAAGCCGTCGCTGCCTAAAGGTGCTTTGTTAGCCAATTCGTTCATCTGCGTATAGCTCACTGCCGAGCCAAACAGGTTCTTGGTCCAGCGGTATAAGCTGCCGGTGCCGTTTATACAAAGCAATACACCCAGCCTTTTTTGCTGTTCGGCATAGTTAACGTGCGCAAAGGTGTTTACACGCGATTGCGGATCGTACGTCAACTCATCGCTAACCCCATATATTACGCCTGATGTACCTGCGGTAGCCGCAACTTCGCCGGCGTTAAGCACATTCAGTGAAAGCGCATTGTTGGGTTGATCGCCTGCTTTATAGGCGATAGGGATACCTGCTTTTAGTCCCAATTTTTCGGCCATAGAAGCCAGCAGGCCGCCATGATTCGAAAATACAGGTTTAACAGAAGGGAACAGGCTTTCGCTGAAACCATAGTAATCAATGATATCTTTCGACAATCGATTGTTCAAAAAGTCAAAGAAAACACCCTCAGACAAGGCTGATACCGAAGTGGTGATCTCACCGCTCAGTTTCATGGCAATAAAATCGCCGGGAAGCATGATTTTATCTATCTGCGCGTATATCTCCGGCTCGTTCTTTTTAACCCAGGCCAGCTTTGAGGCCGTAAAGTTACCGGGCGAATTTAATAGATGTGACAAGCAGGTTTCATGGCCAATGGCATCAAAGGCTTTATCGCCTATCTCTACCGCGCGGCTATCACACCATATAATACTGTCGCGCAGTAATTTCTGATCTTTATTAACCAATACCAAACCATGCATCTGGTAAGCGATACCAATGGCCGAAATGTCCATCGGATTGTACTTTTGCGTGCTGTTACATAGGGCTATTGCCTGCTGTACCTGCTGCCACCACATCTCGGGCGATTGCTCGGCCCAACCCAGTTGTAGCGAGGTAATTGGCGACTCCGTTTCGGGATATTGTGCCATTGCCAGCGTTTTTTGCGACGCGGCGTCAACAATCGATACTTTTACCGATGAAGTGCCAACATCAATTCCTAATAGTAACATGTTATGTATTAATTAGTTGTATAAAAAATGGTCAGATTTAATAATTGGTATTAATTCGAGGAACGAAATTAATTTTTTTTTTGAAACCGCAATCGATTGCCTGAATTTATTTTTTACATATTTGCTAAAGTCCCATGAAACCTAAAAAAAGAATTACAATTTATGACATTGCAGAGAAGCTTAATATCACTGCATCGTCGGTATCAAGAGCGCTCAACAACAGCAATCATGTTAACGAGGCTACCAAGAACCTGGTATTAAAAACCGCTGCCGAGCTTAATTATAAGCGTAATGTACTGGCATCAAACCTGCGTATGGGTAAAACCAAAACCATAGGTGTGGTTGTACCGCGTATCAATCAAAATTTTTTCTCGAACGTTATTGCCGGTATAGAGGATGCCACTTATCAAAAAGGGTATAATTTAATTATCTGCCAGTCTAACGAGTCGCGCGATAAAGAGATCAAGTGTGTTAACACGCTCATTAATCAGCATGTTGATTGCATTGTTATTTCGGTATCAGTTGAAAGTGATGATCATACTCATTTAAAAAATGTAATAGAGCAGGGCATACAGCTTATACAGTTTGACCGCGTGGCCGAAGAGCTGGAAACCCTAAAGGTAATTAATGATAACGAGCAGGCATCAATGGAGGCGGTGACGCATTTAATTGAGCAGGGCTATAAACGTATTGCTTTGCTGGAAGGGCCGCAAAGCCTGAACATATTTAGCCAACGTAAAAAAGGATACCTGGCTGCGCTCAAAAAATTTAATATGCCGGTTATTGATGAACTGATCATTGAAAACGCGTGGACAAAAGAGTTAGGCGCCGCAGCTACGCGCAAGCTATTAAGCCTGCCCGAACCACCCGATGCCATATTTGCCTCAACGTCTGACTTTTCGGCCCTGGGCGTATTGGATGTGGCACATGATATGGATATTAAAGTACCTGCTGAGCTGGGTATTTTGGGTTATGCCAACGAGCCATTTACCGAAATAACCACCCCGTCAATAACCACTATCGATCAGTTTAGCGTGCATATGGGTAAAACCATTGCCAATTTGTATTTTGAGGAGATGGATAAAAAAGAAGAAACGGTAGTTACACCCAAGGTGATCAGCATTAAACCGCAGCTTATTGTACGGTCATCAACCAGGCGGTTAAAGTAATATTACTTTACAACAATCTTGTCAGGTTCGAAGGCAACTATCTGGAGTGTATTTTTGTACAACTCTAACACGCCGGTTACGCACAGGTTTTTATGTTTCAGGTTTACCCAGTCTAACGATACTTTGTTGCCTTTTACCACTACAGTAAATTTTTGATTGGGATAATTCCCACCCATATTGATAAGTGTTAACGTATCATTGAAAATCCGCAGGCTGTAAACTGTATCGCAAAGCGTAATTACCTTGCCAATGCTTTTTTTAAGATCAACAGGTTCAGTTTTTTGCTGCGCTTTTAAGGCAGACGAAAAGCAGGTAAGTAATACAAACGCAAGTAGCAGGTTTTTCATAATTATGTACGTTTATCGTAAACTTAAATATAAACCACCGGCTAAGGGAATTGTTATGTTATATTTGATATAAACAAAGCTAATTATGAAAACAGAAGACGATACAAACCCGGTACAGGTATTTGCAGGCACACCGTTAAACGCGGGAATGATACAAAGCTTATTGACCGAAGCAGGCATATCTGCCTTTATTGAAAACGAGCTGATGAGCAACATAGCCCCATGGCAGGTTACACCCGGCGGCTCGGATGCCGCCAAAGTAGTAGTAGCGCTTGCCGATGAGGAAAAGGCGCTGCAGATTATAAGCGAATATAATCCGCAGTAAATAGGCTGTTATTTAACCGCGTACCGGTACACCTGCCTGCCTAAATTGCCATTGCCATCCAATCCTTCGGCTATGAGGCGATAGGTGCCTCTGCCATCGGCATTAAAAAAATCTACACTTGCTTTGCCGTTATTATCAGTAATAATATTAGGTTTCCAGTAAATGGTTGAACGCAGGTCGGCAAATTGTTTATCTGTTGCCGGGTTATCATAATCGGGCGAATAAAATTCACGCTGAAGGTTTTCACCATTAAATGTATAATTGGTTAAGCCACGGGCCTTGGTATAACCCGGGAAACGATATTCCATCTCTAATCCAAACCAGTCTACATCGCCCCGTTTGGTTGTAACAATCATTACGCCGTTTATTGCTTTCATACCATACAATGCTCCCGCGCCGTTGTCTAATATTTCAATTGCTGCAATATCATTACCGTTTGGCATAGGTTCTCCGCCTATTCCATCAACTACAATATATCTTGCCCCGGGGAATCGAGGCGGGGCCATTGCTTTTATAAACATAGCAATATTACTCCTGTAAGGTAAAAGGTCAATAAACGTAAATATTTTATTAGCTGAGCCCGGACCTGCCAGACTTTGTGAATGCTGTAGCGCAATTTTTCGATACATGTCGCGCTCTGTTAATTTTTCATGAACATCCACCTGTTTAAGCATAACGTGCTTTAACAAACCTTGATTGTCCATTACATTATAACGGGCGCGGGTATTGGCTATATAAGTTGATATGGTACTATCCGGTATCTGGTTATCGGGAATATGTTGTAAGGTAAGTTTAGGCATGTCATGCCCGTCTATTTCTACTTTGTAATCCCGGTTTTTTCCTGCATCGGTAGCAACTACATTAAAACTTACACTTTTTCTGAAATTAACTTTGTTAAAACTAAAGTTACCATCAGCGTTGGCTATGGTGTCTAATACAATGCCGCTACCGGTATTAAGCAATATAGAAACCTTTGCGCCGGCAGCGGGCTTATTTTTACTGGTTAAAACTCGCCCTGTAATGCCGGTATTGCTGTTTTCATCAATATGATAAGTTTGCTGCGAAAATTTATTCATTAAAGCATCCTTCCAGGTAAACCGGCGCCATCCCTGGGTAAGTAACAGGTTATCCAGCTGGCAGTCTTTTTCCATACTATTGTCGGTAAAATAGTAGTTGGGCTGTTCTATATATCCTTTTAAATCGCCGCTTAACAGCAGGTTCGAAAATATGGTGGTTTCATTTGCTTCGGTATAGGGCACTTTATCCTCGTCGGTAACTGCCAGCGAGAAACTGCCTGATATGGGCTTTCCTTCTCCATCGGTCACTTCAAGGTTCAGGTGTACCTTACCACGCTGCTGGTAAGCGGTTTTATCGGGGTTAAATTTAATATTAAGGTGATTACCGGCATTGCGCACAAACGCCAGGCGCTCGGCCACAGGCTGGCTATCGGGCGAGAAAAGGGTAAATTGTACAATGCCTTCGGGGAACCGGCTTTTAGGAATAATAGTAGTGATGCCGTTACCTGTAAGCACTTTTTTACCGATATATTTTATTTGATTATTTACCTGGCCAACTAAGGTTATTTCGCCTTTATCTGTCAGGTCATTAGTAGCCGAAATACTCACCAGCACATTATTTTCATTTTGATTAACGGCCATAGCATAGCCTTGCCGCGACACCTTAGGCAGGGCTATTCGTTTTTCGCTGCTGTCGGCCAGTTTAATAACAGCGGTATAAGTATTACCGGCATCGGGTTGTAGTAAAAAAGCACCCATGCCCGCATATGCTGATTGAAGGGCAGCTACTGGCTTGTTAGCTGCATCTGCAATGTAGCCTGATATATTTTTGCCAAAACCATCGGCGCCAACAGCTTTAAATGCAACCTTTGTCATAAGGCCATTAACTAACTCGCCTCCTTCCGGAAAAAACTGAACACTGATATTAACCGGGCTTTTCTTTGTGGCTTGCGGTTTCCCGCTCTTTTGTACAGCACTCATTTTTACAGCATCCTTATCCCCCGTAACCGAAGGCGGCAGTGCATTGCTTATTTTAATGGATCTGTCAAAAAAATAATCCTGATCAAAATTGCGCATGTAGGTGGTGTAGGCACGTATATGATAATTACCTTCTTTGAGCAAACTATCGCTCAGTGTGATAGCGCCCCAGCCTAAGCCTAAAATAAGCGGTAGTTTAACCTCTATTTTTACAGAGTCTTTACTATTTACAAGATCGGCATATACTACCTTGCTTAAATTGGAAATGTTATTGGTCTGATCAACTACATAGGCCTTTATCCAGATGGTATCACCTAACGAGTAATAGGGTTTATCTAAATGCAGGTGCACTTTTTCAATAGGCGTTCTGTTATTAAAGCTATCCAGTGCTGCAACCAGGCCTTGCAGCTTATTATTAAGCGAGCTGTTGGTTTGTTGTGCCTTTAAACCGGGAGCGGCCAAAACAAGCAATATATAAAGCAATCGTTTCATAATATTCGTGCTGTGAAAATGAGTATAACTGATCTGTATACCATTAATACACAATTAATAAAAAAAGGGGGGAGGCTGATTATTTTATTTAACTGTAAACCTGAATACCTGCCGCCCCAGCTTCCCATTACCATCCAGGCCCTCGGTTGTCAGCCGGTATTGGCCCTTTCCATCGGCATTAAAAAATTCAACGCTCGCTTTGCCGCTATCGTCGGTAATTACATTGGGTTTCCAGTATATGGTACTGCGGAAATCGCCCATTTGCTTATCAATTTCGGGGTTAAAATAATTGGGCGAGTAAAATTGCCTGCGCATATCATAGCCCTGAAAAACATAGGTTTGCAATCCATCTGTTTTTGTTGAGCCCGGCTGGCGAAATTCCATTTCGTACGATGCATAATCAACATCACCCTTTTTAGTGGTGATCACCAACACGCCATTAGCGCCATGATTACCATATAGCGATGCCGCGCCGCCGCCACGCAATACTTCAATACTGGCCACGTCATTGCTGTTTATCTCATCTAACTTGCGCCCGGGCACACCATCAACCATAACTGCCATTGGGGCATCAAAGCCACGGGCATAAGCCTGTGTGCTGCCGTCGCGGCTTTTTCTGAAAACAACACCGGTTACCCTGCCATTCAGGCAATCGCCAATTTGGCCGTTGCAAGTAAGCAGATCAATAAACGTTAACACCTGGTCGGCATTACCCGGCCCGGCCAGGTTCGACGAATGTTGTACAGCTACCGCTTTAACCGTATTAAGTCGGTTCGATTTTTCAGTAATAGTAACTTCCTTAAGTATAATACCGGCATAGCCGTATTTTTTTTGTTCATCAAATTGTTTACGGCTGTAGGCGGTGTACGTGTTCAAGGCACTGTCGGGCAACTGTGTTTCCGGGAAATGCTGAAGCGTTACCGGTTGTGGGGGTAGCACATCCAATACAACTTTCAGGTCCTTAGTTTTTTTGCTGTTACTGGCGGATAAATTAAAAGAGATCCCCTTTTTAAAAGTAAGGTCATTAAAACTGAATTTGCCATCGGCATTGGTAACTGTATCTATGATCATGCCGCCGCCCGAGTTAAGCAGCAAAAAAACCTTAGCGGCATCCACCGGTTTGTTTTTAGCAGTTAACACCCGTCCGCTTATATTAATTCCTGATTCGGCCTGGTAGTTTTGTTTCGGAAAATTATTAGCCAGTACATCTTTCCAGGTAAATCTGCGCCAGCCCTGGGTAAGCAGCAGATTATCTAACTCGCGGTCCTTATCGGCATTACTCTCTGTAAAATAATAATTTGGTTTTTCAACGTAGCCTTTCAGGTCGCCGGTTAGCAGCAGGTTCGAAAATATGGTAGTTTCATCAGTTTCTGCAAACGGCACTTTTCCTTCGTCATTAACTGCCAGTGAAAAGCTACCGGCTACCGGCGTTCCCTGCTGGTCGGTAACCTGCAGATCAATATGTACTTTGCTTCGGGTGCTGTAACCGGCGCTATCGGGTGTTACCTTAATATTTAAGTGATTATCATTATGATGAATAAACAGCAGCCGCTCTGCCACGGGCTGCGAATTGGCCGAAAATAGCGTAAGCTGTAATATACCCTCCGGGAAACGGCTTTTGGGTATGGCGGCATTAAAATCGGTTGTAGTTAATACCTTTTTACCAGTGTAATATACGTTGTTGTTATTTTGTGCGATAAGTATGATTTCGCCTTTATTTAACAAACTGCTGCTCGCGCTGATGTGTACCAGTATATTATCATTATTTTGATTTGCGGCCAGGGTATAACCCTGAGGCACTGTTTTGGGTAATTGAACAGATTGCTGGCTGCCATCGGCAAATTTGACAACCGCGGTGTAGGTATTACCGGCCACAGGTTGCAGGCTAAAAGTGCCCATGCCGCCATGTTCTGATTTGAATGCGACTATTTGCTTGTTGTCCTTATCTGTTACAAAACCTGATACATCCCTGCCAAGCCCATCAGCCCCTATGGCTTTAAAAGCTATAACCGAAGTTATATCATCAACCAGGTCACCGCCTTCGGGGAAAAATTGAATCTCAACTGTCGGTTTTTTTGTGGCTGATAATTGCCCTGTATTTTTAGCAGCGTTTTTTTTAACCGCAGATGAAGAGGGTAGATTAATGGCCAGCGGATTGCTTATTTTTATGGACCGGTCAAAAAAATATTCTTCGCCAAAATTGCGCATTAGATTGGTGTAAGCCCGTATATGATAATTGCCGGCGGTAAACAGGCTGTCGCTCAAGGTAAAAGTGCCCCAGCTTAGTCCCTGTGCTACGGGCAGTTTAAGGCTCTCCTTCACCGAGTCTTTATCATTGATCAGATCAATATATACAATCTTGCTTAGGTTTGATAAGCCATTGTTTTCATTAACTACATAGGCCTTTATCCACATAATATCCCCCAGCGCATAGTAAGGTTTGTCCAGCTGCAGATGTATCTTTTCAATAGGTGTTTTATTTCTGAAACTATCCAGCGAAGCAACTATTGCCTGTATTTTATGGGTTGCAGGGTCGGATGTTTCCTGCGCCTTTAAATTTCGGCTTGCTAAAAGCAGCAGGATAAAAAACAATTTTTTCATGTTGGGTATAAAGCAGGGGTATAATTAACTATGATACATGTAAAATTAAAAAAAGGGAATAAAATTAATCGGGGATGAGGGAATAACGTAACATATTATTTTACAGTATAATTTAAAACCTGGCGGCCCAATTTACCCTGCTCGTTTAACCCTTCAATAACTACATGATAGTTACCTGCGCCATCAGCATTAAAAAATTGAACGACTGCTTTTCCGTCAGTTTTGGTTACCATGTTTGGAGACCATGCTATGGTCGACCGCAGATCGGCCATTTGTTTATTTGTTGCCGGGTTATCATAGTCGGGCGCATAAAATTCGCGCCGCATATCGTATCCGTTAAAAATGTTTTTGACTACTTTTTTAGCCAGCGGTGGCCCGCCGCGATATTTCTCCTCGTAAGCATCATAATCAACATCGCCTTTTTTGGTGGTGATAATAATTACACCGCTGTCGCCATGCAATCCGTATAATGAGGCCGCCCCGCCGCCACGCAACACTTCAATACTTGCCACATCTGATGACATGACCGATGTTAAACCATCGGGACGCTGAATACCATCAACCACTACCAGCATGGGCTTACTATAACCCCTTGAATAGGGGAGCCAGCTTGAGCCGAGCATATTGGTGCTATCGGCCCTGAAAAACACGTTGGTAAGCCTGCCCTGCAGGCATTTGGCCAGGTCATAAGGGCAATCCAGCAGGTCAATAAAAGTTAAAACCTGGTCGGCATGGCCACCGCCTGCTAAACTGGCAGAGTGTTTAACCGCAACATCTTTAACAACTACCTCATCTAACGTAATGGAGTTATGGTTGGTTAAGCCATAATTATCAAGCTCGGCAAAGCGTTCGTTATCATTTTTAAGATAGGTTGCCAAACGGCCATCATCAGGCAGCCGTATAACCGGGTCATGATAAACTATCGGGTTAGCAACCGGCTTATCTATTTCAATGCGCAATTTTTTGTTGCCTTTGCCATTTTCGGCAGTTATTTTAAAATCTACCCCTTTTCTTAAAATAAGGTTGTTGGTGGTAAAGCGCCCATCAGCTCCGGTCAAGGTATCAATAACTATTCCTGAACCCGAGTTAACAAATATGTAAACCCGTGCATTAGGTACCGGTTCGCCTCTTGATGATACAACCCTGCCGCTGATGCCAACGCCATTTTCAACTTTATAGGTCATGGCCGGAAAATCATTAGCAAGTATATTCTTCCAGGCAAATCTGCGCCAGCCCTGGGTGAGTAATAAATTATCTAACTGTTGTGTTTTAGCAGCATCATTATCAGTAAAATAATAATTAGGCTGCTCAATATATCCCTTCAATTCAGACGTTAACAGCAGGTTGGAAAATATGGTATTTTCGTCCGCTTCTGAGGTAGGAACCTTATTTTCATCGGTAACGGCTACCGAAAAACTGCCTACTACCGGCGCGCCGGCTTTATCTGTCACCTGTACATTTAAACGTACTTTTTCACGCTGTTTATAAGTTTGTTTGTCGGGGATGACATTGATATTTAAATGCATATCGTCATGCCTTATAAACACCAGCCGCTCGGCTACAGGCTGGTAATCGGGCGAAAACAGAGTGAGCTGGAGTATCCCTTCAGGAAACCTGCTTTTAGGTATTACCGTTGTAAAATCTGTGCGTATCAATGCTTTTTGTGCCGCATACTGTACGGTGTTGTTTGCCTGGGCAACTAATAATATATCGCCTTTTTGCAGCAAGCTGTTGCTTACATTTACTTTAACAAACAGGTTATCCTCGTTTTGTGTAGCTGTTATTACATAACCATGCTGCATTGCTTTGGGTAGCTCTACATGTTTTTCGCTGCCATCCTTTAATTTAATAACAGCTGTATAGCGATTACCCGTAGCAGGCTCAAGCATAAAGCTGCCCATGCCGGCATGGGCAGCTTTAAATGTGGTTATTTGTTTATTAGCCTGGTCAATTATATAACCCGATATTTCCTGGCTTAAGCCATCGGCACCAATAGCTTTAAAAGCTATCCTTGAAGTTATGTTATCTACCAGGTCGCCGCCTTCTGGAAAAAACTGGACGCTTACATCTGCCGCTCTGTTTGAGGATGAGTTATTTGCTGTTGTCTTTTGTACAGCACGCGCGTTGCCGATCTTTATGGCTTTATTGAAATAATAATCGCTGCCAAAGTTGCGCATCCAATTGGTATAGGCATGAATGTGATAATTGCCCGCGCGCAATAAACTGTCGCTTAAGGTCATGGCTGCCCAGCCAAGCCCCTGCGACAAAGACAGGCGCATATTTATTTTAACCGAATCTTTATCATTTACCAGGTCGACATAAAGAATATTGCTTAGTAAGGATAGCTCATTGTTTTCGTTTACCACATACGCCTTTAACCAGATGGTATCGCCAACACTGTAATAAGGCTTATCGAAATGAATGTGTACTTTTTCAACCGGTGTTCTGTTCCTGAAGCTATCCAGCGCGGCTACAAGCGCCTTAACCCGCATAGGTGCAGGTTTGGGTGCAGCGCTATTTTTGTTAACATTCTGGGCCTTTGCACCCATAATGAAAAACATTAGCAAAATATAGAGCAGCCTTCTCATAATTTCGAAAAACTAAGATCCGCTATTAGTCAGCAGTTTATATAAATTGGTATAACAAATTTAATAAATTTTTTACACGCAATTCCTAATAAAATGTTTTATCTCACCTGGTAATGAAAAACTTTGCGGCCCAGCATCCCGGTGCCGTCTAATCCTTCGGCTATTACCCGGTAATTGCCTGTGCCATCAGCGTTAAAAAAGTCAAAGCTGCCTTTTCCTGTAGTATCGGTCATCACATTCGGGTTCCAGTATATAGTACTTCGCATATCAGCCATGTTCTTTTCGGTATGCGGATTATCATAATCCGGGTAGTAAAACTGGCGCCTATCGTCATAGCCTCCATTATAGGTATAGGTTATAATGCCGGGCTTTCCGGGGCTTACCGTTCTTGGCCCATAAAGTAACGCATCATAATCTACATCGCCTTTTTTAGTGGTGATTATCATTACGCCATTGGCAGCCTTCATGCCGTATAAACTGGCGGCTCCGCCACCACGCAAAACCTCAACACTTGATACATCCGATGCCGGCAGCAGGTTTAGTGAAACGTAATCGTTTTGCATCTGCCCGTTAATAACTACCAGCATCCCGGCAAGCAGCGTAGCTGATATATTTACTTGTGTACCGATAGTTGTTCTGACTGAAGCCGTACCCGGTTGCGTATACCCACGCGAAACAGGGCGCAGATAACCGGTTTCAACATCTTTTGAAAATGTTATATTGGCTAACCTGCTCACTAAACATCCCGCAAGTGGGTTGCCGCCACAGGCTACCAGATCCTTAAACGTAAGGGTTTGATCGGCGTTACCTGGCCCTGCCAGGTTATCAGAGTGCTGTACCGCTGTTGCTTTAAGGTTTAAATCGTGAATATATACCTCTTTTAATTCGTTAACCATATGGGGCATATCTTCAAACCTTTCCTTACTATTTTGAATATAAGCGGTGAAATTAGAATCAGGCGTTTGAAAATCCTGGTTATATTTCAAAGTAACAGGCTGAAAATTAGGCGAGTTGATCTCCACTTTGAGATCCTTATCGAGGGCGGCATCCTGCGCC
>DATJJI010000052.1:0-2924 GCA_035492275.1 Mucilaginibacter sp. | reverse complement strand
TGTTGCAAAGCAATTATTAGTTTTTATATTTAGCTTATCTTAAACTCTAAAAACAATTAAAGCAATGGAAACAACAGACAGTTTTGAAATGGCAGATGCTGCTCCAAGCATCTCGTTGAATTATGAAGCGCAAAATTATCTTCGCGAATCGGGAAAATGGGCGGCCTTTTTAGGGATAATCGGCTTTATCGGTACGGGATTTATAGTAATACTCGCATTATTTGCAGGTACAATGATGGCAACATTGTCGCGTGTGCAGCCTGAAAACCCCGGCGCGGCTATAATGGCAGGAATGGGTGGTTTTGTTAGTGTAATTTATTTACTGGTGGCCGTGCTTTATTTTTTCTTTTCACTGCTTTTATACCAGTTTGGCAGCCGTATAAAAAAGGGCGTTATGTATGGCGACCAACTTCATGTAACTGCTGCACTTGGCAAGCTAAAGTCATTTTTCAAATTGTGGGGTATTTTAACTATAGTAGTTATGTGCCTGTATGCACTGATAATTGTGTGTGCTATCATATTCGGCCTTTCGGCATCATCAATGATGAACCATTAAAAAATATTTGCAACAACAAAAACCCCTGCTGGTTAGGCAGGGGTTAAAAAGAATAGTTAGTTTGTTTAGTTTGTTCTCTTCTTAAATTTCGAACGAAAAATCCTCGTCAGCTGTTTTACCAACTTCCTGGGCTTCGCTGTACTCATAGCGCTTTTCAACTACTTCCTGGTTAGCCTTGATGTAGTCGATAGTGTCTTTCAGGCCTTCAGCAAATTTTTCAAAATCTTCTTTGTATAAAAAAATCTTGTGTTTGATAAAAACCCCGTCCTCTAACCGTTTTTTGCTTTCGGTTATTGTAACGTAGTAGTCGTTTGAACGGGTCGCCTTTACGTCAAAAAAATAAGTCCTTTTCCCTGCTCTTACCTTCTTTGAATAAACCTCTTCACGCTCTCTGTTGTCAAAATCTCCCATAATAATATTATCGTAACTAGTTTTGGTTGGCATAAATATAAATAATTTTTCAAAGAGCAAGCATTTATTCAAACAATATTAAGCTTTTGTTGAGAATATTTTAATTTTAAGCAGGTTTTACACATTTTCCTCTTCCTCTAGCAGCTGTTTTTCGTACAATTCAAAATACGTACCTCTTTTTTCCATCAGGTAGTCGTGGTTTCCCTGCTCTATTATTTCACCATCATCCATAACCAGGATCTTGTCTGCATTTTTTATGGTCGATATCCTGTGCGCAATAATAATACTTGTTTTGCCCAACATATTACGGCCTAAATTACTCAGTATTTCTTCCTCTGTGCGGGTATCAACAGCCGACAAACAATCGTCGAAGATCAACACCTGCGGATGCTTTACCAGGGCCCTCGCTATTGACACACGTTGCTTTTGCCCGCCCGACAGCGTTACCCCGCGCTCTCCTATTAAAGTTTCAAAACCTTTGTCAAGCTCTATTATATTTGAATAAACTGCGGCATCTTTAGCAGCCTGGTTTACTTTATCCATTTCTAAAACATCAGCACTGAAAGCGATATTATTGGCAATGGTATCCGAAAATAAGAATACCTCCTGCGGTACAAAGCCAATTTGTGAGCGATAGCCGTCAAGGTTGAGTGCTGTTATTGGTTCGCTGTCTATCAAAATGCCGCCTCCTGTTGTGTCGTACATCCGCATAATTAAATTGGCGATAGTTGATTTACCGGACCCTGTGCGGCCGATAATAGCTACCATTTCGCCCGGGTTAGCTACGAACGAAACATTTTTTAGCGCCTGGATACCTGTGTCAGGATAAATAAATGACACATCGTTAAACTCGATACGACCGTTGATCAAACGTTTGGGAACATCAGGCGATTTGATCTCGGGCTGCTGGTCTAAAAATTCGTTTATCCTTTTTTGCGACGCTGCTGCCCGCTGGATAAGTGAGGTTACCCACCCCAAAGCTATTACCGGGAAGCTCAGCATATTCAGGTAAACCAAAAACTCTGCAATGTTACCGGCGGTGATATTACCTTTCATTACCTCTAACCCACCAACATACATAGTCAAAACATTGCTCATACCCACCAGCAGCAACATCACCGGGTAAAACACGGCTTGTACTTTGGCCAGCTCCATCGAGTGCATTTTGTAATTTTCGCTTTCTTCTGCAAATCTGCCCGTCACATGATCTTCACGCACATACGATTTTATCACCCGTATACCTGAAAAATTCTCCTGTACAAAGCTCGAAAGCGCCGATAATCGTTCTTGTATTTTTTCGCTGCGATGGTTGATGGTGTTATTAACATAATATATAATAATAGCCAACACAGGTAACGGTAGTACAGACCACACGGCAAGCCGGACATTCACCGTTAGCATAATTATGATAGCCATTATGAAAAGCACCACCGTATTTATGGTGTACATAATTCCCGGCCCGAGGTACATACGTACGCGGGTTACGTCTTCGGTAACACGGTTCATTAAATCTCCGGTATTGTGACGACGGTAGAAAGCAAGTGACAGCTTTTGGTAATGATTATAAATCTCGTTCTTCAGGTCGTATTCTATATGGCGCGACATAAGGATGATCGTTTGCCGCATAAAAAACAGGAACAAGCCACGCAGCAGTGCAAGCACCAGCACCAAGATGCCAAACAACAACAAGCTACTGCCAAATATCTGGTAGATAACCTCTTGCCGGTTAAAACCCGAGAAAAGGCGGTATACCGCAATATTTTCGGTCACCAAATCAAACGCCACGCGGATAACCTGTGCCGGTAACACGCCAAAAATATTCGAAATAATAACAAACAGCACCCCCGGTATCAGTCGCCAGCGATATTTGATGAAAAATTTATTAAGATATGCGAGGTCTTTCATTTGAAGAGTCCGGAAGACCAAAAGTAGGTCATTGACAGCAAATTTTCAAGAA
>DATJJI010000051.1:0-18483 GCA_035492275.1 Mucilaginibacter sp. | reverse complement strand
AAGAAGCTTATGGCCCATATGACGAAGAGGCTGTAGCCAACCTGCCTATCGAAATGTTTAACGGAACCGATGTGCCACAACCAGGCGAGATACTGCCTTTGCAGGACAACAATGGTAACCATTTTCAGGGACAGGTAGTATCAGTTGCCCAGGATTCGGTAATTGTTGACCTGAACCACCCGATGGCCGGTCAGCCGCTGCATTTTAAAGGCGTTATATTAAACGTGCGCCCTGCAACCCCCGAAGAATTATCGCACGGCCACGCTCACGGAGCAGATGGTCATCACGGACACTAAATAAATAAAAACCATACTTGTCATTTCGACGAGGAACGAGGAGAAATCTTATACGTTAAGCATAGCAGATATGCAGGCGTATAAGATTTTTTTGCTATGCTCAAGAGAATAGTTCTCTCTACGTTCGAAATGACATCTAATATATATCAATCCCATCAAGCCGGGTAATATAGCAGCCTATTAATATCCTGGATGATACAGGTTGCCTGTTCAATGTGGCAGGGATAAACTGCTTGTCATCATCGCTTAACAGATCGGGGTTAATGCTTATTACAGCCAGATCCTTATCACTCCGCGCGTATCTGATGTGCGCTGTGCAATCTGCCAGCCGGCCCAATGGGCTCACTAATATTTCTAACATTACCGTAAACTCTCCCCAGCTCGAGTTCTTAAAATCCTCAGGCAATTTAAAAGCTCTTAAATAAGGTACGTAGCCATAATATCTGCCACCCAGCCTAATGGGTTTGGTTACCCTATCGGTATCCCTGATAAATTCATCCAGCCGGTACATAATGTTCGAGGTGCTGTCTTCGGGGGCTTCATATTGCAGGCGGTTAGTATCGTAGTTGAAATTTTGCATCAGTTTACCACGCTGGTCATAAAAATGCCACATGCCTGTTTTTTGATCGTTGGTATAATTACCGCTGGCAATAACTGTATTCTTATTATAAAAAGCGTGATACAGGCCCTGTTTTATCTGTTTATGGGTTTGTATAATGGTTTGATATTTTTCATTTACCAGGTTGGTGAGCTTGTTTTTACGCTCCACAACATCCTGTGCAAAACATTGGCTGATGAAAAACAGGGTGATAATAAATAACGGTATCCTCTTCACGGTTTATAATTTTTGCCAATTTAATATTTATAAAGAATGATGAACTAAAAAATTGATGTTTTATATTGCATGATCAATAGCAACCCAAAACCATTATGTCAACTGTAAACGACCGCTCATCCTACAAAACCGTTCACTTTTCTGAAACAGTGATCACCGAATTAATGATACCCTCGTACTCCAATTTTGGTGGGAAAATACATGGCGGTATTTTGCTGTCGTTAATGGATAAGGTGGCCTATGTGTGTGCCGCCAAACATGCGGGTAACTATTGCGTAACAGCATCTATAGACACGGTTGATTTTTTGCAACCGGTTGAGGTGGGTGAGCTGGTATCGCTCATGGCGTCGGTAAATTATGTGGGCAACACCTCGTTGGTGGTAGGCATACGCGTTATATCAGAGAATATAAAAACAAATACAATAAAGCACACTAATACGAGTTACTTTACTATGGTAGCGAAGGATGACGATAACAAGCCGGTAAAAATACCCGGGTTGATATTAGAGAACCGGGATCATGTTCGACGCTTTATTGAGGCAAAGCGCCGCAAAGAGATCAAACAGAACTACAAAAAAGAGGTGGATGAAATAAAAGTGCCGGATAATGTAAACCAGTGTGAAGACCTTTTAACAGGCGAACGCTGCATTATAGCCTGATTTTTACTTTACACATTTCGGGAATGTTATCAAATTAAATAAAAGTTTGTCACCAAATTTTTATTCATATATTACACTCCGATTACAAACCTGATTAATACAGATTAGGCCAATAACCAATTAATGGCATTTTTAAACACTGTGCTGGAACCCCCTGCATACGGATGGACAGATGAGAGTGGTAACCTGGCAAAGCCAAATAACCGACAAATTTTCAAAGAGTTTTTTTCAAGATTAAACGTATTTAAGAACAAAAAAAACTGGCTCTCATTTATGAGCTGGATGATGATCGTGGTGCTGGCCCCGTTCCTGTTTTTGTTCATCTTTAAATACTTCACTTTTAAGCTGCTTATAGTTGCTTTTGTGTACAGCATGATTATTATGGGCACACACGGCACCATATGGCACCATCGTTATTGTACGCATGGTGCTTACACATTCAGTAATGGTTTTTGGCGTTTTTTTACACAGAACCTTACCCTAAAAATTATTCCGGAAGAGATTTATGCCATATCGCACCATGTGCATCATGCGCTGTCTGATACGCCCGGCGATCCATACAACGCATCCGGCGGTTTTTTGTATTGTTTTTTGGCGGATGTTAATCATCAGCCAATTAACCGCACCATGAGCGAGAAAGACTATGGCTGCTGTGTAAAACTGATGCGCCATACAGGTGTAAATACCAATACTTATGTGCAGTATCAAAAATGGGGCACATTGGCAAATCCCTTACGTACCATTTTTAGTGTGTTATTAAGCTGGGGGCTTTGGTTCACCGCTTTTTACCTGATGGGCGGCATGGGTTTGGCTTGTGCGATATTTGGCGCGGCAGGTTTTTGGGCAGTAGGGGTACGTACCTTTAATTATGAAGGCCACGGCAAAGGAGATGATAAGCGTCGTGATGGCATTGATTTTAACCGCGATGATATGTCGATAAACCAGGTATGGCCGGGTTTGGTAGCAGGCGAGTGGCATAATAATCACCACCTGTACCCAAACAGTGCGCGTTCAGGATTTAAGCCTTATCAATTAGATATGGCCTGGGTGTACATCAGGTTTATGAGCATGATAGGGGCCGTAAGCTCATATCGCGACTCGAAAAAACAATTTTATGAGGATTATTACAGCGGACACAAAGCCGGTAAAGTTGAAGCTGACCTGGAATCTTTTGATATGGAGGAAGAGGGTGTAAAAGAAGCGCTGGTAGCTGAAGTGATATAAATAGGACAAACATTTTATATAACTCATTGTTAAGTTGTTATATAAAAACATAACCCTATGAAAAAAGTAACAGCTATTGCATTAATGGCATTGACCATTGCAACTACCACAACATTTGCGCAGCAGGTTGTGGTAAAAAAAGAGGATAAGGTTAAAAAAACCACTACCATCCCGCAAAAAATACATAACACGTTTAGTAAGCACAAGCATTACAGCGGTACCAAAGTAAAACACGTTACTAAGGTTGAAAAAGTTAAAAACTAATTCTTTTAATCTCATAAAACAAAACCGGCTGTGAAATATTTCGCAGCCGGTTTTGTTTTATACCATCCTATAGGCCGAAAAGTAAAAAACAACGTAATTTATTTATGGCACTGTATTTTTTATTAATAAAGTTATTATGTTTGATAAACCTATATTAAAGTATACGAATACGTGGCTTACAAACGTGTTATTGCTATAAAAAACCAAAAATTAACAACGAATAAACTATAACTAATAAACATTCTGTACTACAATTCAATCGATTGCATGTATAGGATGATGCCAACACAACACTTATAAAATATGAAACTCAGATTAGGAATGATAGGCGGCGGACAGGGTGCTTTTATTGGCGCCGTGCACCGTATTGCTGCCCGTATAGATGATGATTACGAATTGGTTTGCGGCGCTTTTAGCAGCGATGCCGAAAAATCAAAAGCAAGCGGTATAGCCTTGGGATTATCACCCGACAGGGCGTATAGCTCATACCAGGAGCTGATCGAAAAAGAAAAACAACTACCGGCCGATCAGCGTGTGCAGGTGATCAGCATAGTTACACCTAATCACGTTCACTTTGCACCTACCAAAATGGCTTTGGAGAATGGCTTTCATGTGATCCTGGATAAACCCATGACCTTTTCATTAGCCGAAGCGAAAGAATTGGAAAAGGTGGTTGATGCCAGCGATAAGCTGTTTTGCCTTACCCATACGTACACCGGTTATCCTATGGTAAAAGAAGCGAAGCAACTAATAAAAGCGGGTAAAATAGGCAAGGTTCGTAAAATATATGTGGAGTATCCGCAAGGCTGGTTAAGCAGCTTTTTAGAAGGCAATGATAATAAACAGGCCGCATGGCGCACCGATCCGGGTAAAAGCGGTATTGCAGGTGCCATGGGCGATATAGGTACACACGCCTTTAACCTTTGCGAATATGTAACCGGCTTACAGGTTACCCAGATATGTGCTGATATCAACATTGTAGTTGAAGGCCGTAAACTGGATGACGATGGCGCGGTATTGATGAAACTGAACAATGGCGCCAGCGCGGTATTAACCGCCACACAGATAGCCAACGGCGAAGAAAATAACGTGAAAATACGTGTTTATGGCGAAACAGGCGGTATAGAGTGGGAGCAGTGGGATGCCAATACGCTTAAAGTAAAATCGAACGAACGCCCTACCGAAATATGGCGCACCGGCGCTGGCTATGTAAGCTCGTACGCCTCGCATAATACCCGCACACCGGGCGGTCACCCTGAGGGTTACCTGGAAGCATTTGCTAATTTATATCACAACTTCGCGCTGAGCATAAAGGCAGGTATTGAAGGCAAACAAGCCGCCCCTGAAGCACTTGATTTTCCGGGTATTGAGGATGGCGTTAGGGGGATGGCATTTATTGAAAATGTGATAGCCTCGGGTAAATCAGACATGAAGTGGACTAAATTCAACGTATAATAATTTATGAAAACTATAAAAGGACCTGCAATTTTTTTAGCACAATTTTTAGGTGATAAGGCACCGTTCGATACCCTTGAAAATATATGTAAATGGGCAAAGGACCTGGGCTATAAAGGCGTACAGATACCTACATGGGCCAGCAGCTATTTCGACCTGCAAAAAGCGGCCGAAAGCAAGACCTATGCCGATGAGATAAAAGGCATGGTGAATGGTATGGGTTTAGAAATTACCGAACTATCTACCCACTTGCAAGGGCAACTGGTTGCTGTTAACCCGGCTTACGATCAGCTTTTTGATGGTTTCGCACCCGAGCAATTCCGCAACAATCCAAAAGCAAGGCAGGAGTGGGCCGTGCAGCAGTTAAAATATGCTGCAAAAGCTTCACGTAACCTGGGTATTAACGCGCACGCTACCTTTAGCGGGGCCTTATTATGGCATACCGTATACCCATGGCCGCAGCGCCCCGCGGGTTTGGTTGAAACCGGTTTTACCGAACTGGCTAAACGCTGGCTGCCCATACTGGATGTATTTGAAGAGAACGGCGTTGACGTTTGTTACGAGATACACCCCGGCGAGGATTTGCACGACGGTATCAGCTATGAAATGTTTTTAGAGAAGGTGAACAATCATAAACGTGCCAATTTATTGTATGATCCGTCGCATTTTGTGCTGCAGTGCTTAAATTACCTGGAGTATATCGACATTTATCATGAGCGCATAAAAATGTTCCATGTTAAAGATGCTGAGTTTAACCCAACCGGCAGGCAGGGTGTTTATGGTGGTTACCAAAACTGGGTGGAGCGCGCGGGCCGTTTCCGTTCGCTGGGTGATGGGCAGGTTGATTTTAAATCGATATTCAGCAAAATGGCGCAATATGATTTCGACGGATGGGCCGTACTGGAATGGGAGTGCGCGCTGAAACATCCGGAAGATGGAGCGAGAGAAGGCGCTACATTTATTAAAGATCACATTATCCGGGTAACCGAAAAAGCATTTGATGACTTTGCTGGCACCGGTGCCGACGACGCATTTAATCGCGGTGTATTGGGAATTTAATAAAACTGGTGAGCAAGTGAATTAGTGAGTGGTTTAAAATAACTGCTTAACCTAATCAACCAATTAACTATATTTATCAACCAATTATAAACCTAAAATTATAAAGAGAAATGCAAATTAACCGTAAACAATTATTTGAAGCCAGTTGCCTGTCGTTACTGGTAACCGGTCTGTCATTCGGTATCAGGGCCGGTATCCTGAACAAGCTGGGCACTGATTTCGGCCTTGATAAGTCACAACTGGCAGCTATAACCGCAACCGCCTTTTGGGGTTTCCCGTTAGCCGTTGTTATCGGCGGTATTGTGGTAGACATTATCGGAATGAAAAAATTGCTGGTAATGGCCTTCATTTTTCACCTGTTGGGTATTGTGCTTACCATTTTTGCTGGGGGGTATTGGACGCTGTTTATATCTACCTTGCTGGTGGGTTTAGCAAACGGTACTGTTGAAGCTGCCTGTAACCCCTTAGTGGCAGGTTTATACACCGATAATAAAACCACTAAGCTTAACCACTTTCACCTGTGGTTCCCAAGCGGAATTGTTATAGGTACTGTTTTAGTATTTTTATTAAGTAAAATAGGTGTAAGCTGGCAAATACAGGTAGCCACTATGCTGATACCTACCGTAATTTATGGTTACTTGTTCTTTAAGCTTGATTTCCCGGTTACAGAACGTGTGGCTTCGGGCGTAAGCTACGGCGGCATGGCTAAAGCCACCCTGAACCCGCTGTTTATTTTTATGTTTATTTGTATGCTTGGCACAGGTACTACAGAGCTTTTTACCGGCCAATGGATAGATGTATTGTTGAAAAACGTATCAGACAATGCCTTGTTATTATTAACCCTTGAAACAGGTGTGATGATATTAGGGCGCGCATTTGCTAAACCTGTGCTTAAAAAGCTTAATCCGCAAACACTCCTGGTTATATCAGCAACGCTGGCAGCTATAGGCTTATATCTGTTTACTACGGTAACTGGCCCGGCGTTGTATTTTGCAGCGGTTATATTCGGCATGGGCGTATGTTTCTTTTGGCCAACTATGCTGGGCTTTGTTAATACCAATCTTCCGGCTACCGGTGCCCTGGGTATGAACCTGATGGGCGGAGCAGGTATGTTCTCGGTATCCATATTTACTTTAATTATGGGTGGTTATTATGATAGTATAGTAAAAGCTACAAACGGAAATGATACTCTTGCAGGTAAACAGGTTTTACAGGCTACTTTGGTTATTCCGTTAGTATTAATTGTTGCCTTTGTAGGATTGGTTATGTATATGCGCGGACGCAGCAAAAAATCGGCTGCCGCAGTACAGGCTTAGATCATATTTTAATTAATTATTTCAAAATGCAATATTTCGACATTGTCGTTATATTGCATTTTTTATTTACCACCAATTACAGATCATTTTATGACAACAAACAGAAGGATGTTTTTAACGCAGGCCGGCTTGCTTACCGCGGGCGCGATGGCTGCGCCATACCTGCTTTCGGCAAAAGGAATTAGTAATGTGGGCCTGCAACTGTATAGCTTGCGCGACCAGTTACCAAAAGATGTGAGCGGGGTTATAGCCAAAGTAGCGGCAGCAGGATACAAAGAGGTTGAGCCATTTGGTTACAGTAAAGAGAAAGGTTTTTGGGGTTTAGATGCCAAGGCGTTTAACGCATTGTTGAAAAGCAACGGATTAACCACGCCGAGCGGGCATTACGATATGAACCGTTTTTTCGGTACAGGTAATACTGATCAGTTAGAAACCTATATCGAGGCGGCCAACATCACCGGCCAAAGCCATGTTATTGTTCCTTCAATAAATAATAACTTTATTAAAACGGTTGACGACTTTAAAGCCACAGCCGAAAAAATGAATAAGGCTGCCGAAGTTTGTAAAAAAGGAGGCCTGAAACTGGGCTATCATAACCATAACTTTGAATGGAAAGAGGTTGACGGTACTACTTTTTATGATACTGTGCTTGATAATACCGACCCTAAACTGGTAACTATGGAAATGGATATTTACTGGGTAGTGCGTTCGCAGAAAGACCCGCTGGAGTTGTTTGCCAAACATCCGGGCCGTTATGGTTTTGTGCATGTTAAGGATATGGATAAAACTCATAATAACCTAAACACCGAAATAGGCAAGGGCACTATTGATTATGTAAAGATCATTGCCGCCGCTAAAAAAGATGGCGTAAAACATTTTATAGTGGAGCAGGAAAACTACATTGATATTGACCCCTACGTAAGTATAGCCGAAAGCCAGAAATATGTAAGTAAGCTGTAATAAAATTTATCAGGGCTCCAGCGGAGCCCTCTATTTGAATTTAGTACTTTGTAAGTAAGGCTTATATCTTAACCGGTATAAGCCTTATTTTTTACTTAAATTTACGCTTTGGCATAACGGGATAATGATCAGCATAAAAAACATTCATAAAGTTTTTAACCCAAGCAAGGCAAACCAGGTAAACGCGGTTAATGGTCTTACTTTATCAATTGATAGTGGTGAGTTTGTGGTTATCGTTGGCTCGAATGGGTCGGGTAAAACAACTTTACTTAACCTGGTTTCGGGCAGCATTTTACCAACATCGGGCAGTATTGAAATTGATGGGAGCGAAGTAACCAAACTGCCCGATTATAAGCGCAGCCAATGGATAGCCCGTGTTTTCCAAAACCCCATGAGTGGCACCGCATCCGAATTGAGCATACTGGATAATTTCCGCCTGGCTTCTATTCGCACAAAACCCAAGGGACTTACAATTGGGATAAACGAAGATTTTAAAAAGCAGGTAAAAGAAAAGATCGCGCTGTTAGGGATGGGGCTGGAAAATAAAACAGACCAGCCGATTGGTACACTCTCAGGCGGGCAACGCCAGGCACTTACCTTACTGATGAGTGTCATGGACGATTGCAAAATATTACTGTTAGACGAACCCACTGCCGCCCTCGATCCACGATCGGCCGAGTTGGTGATGCGCACGGCTGATAAACTAAGCAAAGAATTTAAGCTGACCACAATATTAGTCACCCATAATTTAAAAGATGCCTACAGCTATGGCACCCGCATTATCCAAATGGCCGAAGGTGAAATTATTAAGGATATTGATGCTGTGCACAAATCTCAGCTAAAACAGAATGAATTGTTCGAGTGGTTTGGGTAAATACACCTCATAAAGTCATGCCGAATTTATTTCGGCATCCCACACGCCAAGTATCGCCTATGCTTTAAGATCCTGAAACAAGTTCAGGATGACTTTTTTCTTTTTGGCAGCATTATTGTATTCATCCAATCACTATGATGAATAACAATTTCCAAAAAATAAGTGATGCGTACCAGCTGGTTAGCGGTGCAAAGATCAAAGGCAAAAAACAAGACGAAATGTTTGAACTGGGTGTGTATGATGCCAATAAAAGAGGCTATACCGTTTACCCTATAGATAACGGCATCCGCTATGACGACTTTAGCGTAGTAGTAGCTGAAAAAGAACTTAAAAACAACTTTTTGATCGAAGTTGTGAAAGTAAATACCGCGGCATAACACTTCTTCTCTGTCATTCTGAGTATAGCGAAGAATCTTGTAATAGTGTAGCCTCTTGCACCGATAATTCGCTATGCTCAAACAATAATATTAGTTTTTATTTCCTCGGATAAAAGATATTATTTAGCCAAATAATATATTCTTAAAAACATTACTATAATAGTTATTTGTAATATAATTTTATTTTTTTAAGAAAAATCGGAATTATATTCTTTAAATAGTTAATTATGCAAATTTATTTGTAAGTATGATTAAACCTTCGCTGCCTTTTCATGGTCATAGTTATATAAATTTTAAGATCATGAAAAAGATAGCTTTAATATCAGCTTTAGCACTTGGCGGTTTGTTTTACAACACTGCCGATGCTCAAATAAGAGTAAGTTTAGGTTTACACCTGCCAGGCATACACGTAGTAGCGCAAACCCCGGTTTATGCGAATTATAACACCAGCGACGATTATTATTATCTGCCTGATGTAGACGCTTACTACAACGTCGCCGAACAATGTTATTATTATAACGATGGTTACAACTGGGTATCGGCAGCGTACCTGCCCGGCGCTTACCGTGACTACGACTGGCGTACCGCCCGCCGTTACGAAGTGCGCGAACATGCTCCTTATTTAAGAGCCGATTTTTACCGGGACAGATACCGTGGTAATGTTGGTAACTGGGGCCGCAGGGACGATCATTTCGACAACAGAGTATATGCCAACCGCGATTTTAACCGTGGCCGTGATGAGCAACGTTTTGATAACCGTAACTGGAATAACAGCCGCGGCGGCGAACATGCACAAGATCGCGCTCCGCAAAACTTTAACCAGCCTTCACAAAATTTTGACAGGGGGCAAGGTCAGCCGCAACGTCAAAATGGCAATGGCCAGCGCGATAACAACAATGCCGGCGGGCAACATTTTACCGACAATCACGACCGCAATGGTCATGACAGGTTCAGGTCATAACAATTAGTTCCTCCATCATATATCAACGAAACCGGTCTGTTATAACAGGCCGGTTTTTTTATTGGGCTGTAAATGAATGTATTGGCAATGTTACATATTGCTTTTAAACCCCATTATGCATTAAGGGTCACAACTGCATAAATTTTAAAAGATCATGAAAAAGTTATTTATTACAGCAGCAATAGCCACTTTATTTAGTGTTGCTGCTTTTGCCGGTAACGGTAAACAAAATGGTGACGAAGACAATGTTACCTACAATGCGTTAAACGATTTTAAAGCCGATTTTAAAAGTGCCGATAATGCTGTCTGGGCAATAACGCCCAACTTTCAGAAAGTAAGCTTTACCGAAAATAATAAAGATTACACTGCTTTCTATAATCTTGATGGCGACTATGTGGGGCTAACACAAAACATAAATTACAGAAGGATGCCTTTAGCTGTAAGAAAAAAAATAGCGGATAACTATAAAGGTTATAAAGTGATGGATGCTATTAAATATATAACCAACACTAACGAAGAGCCAACAGTGTATTTTGTGGATATACAAAAAAACAACAGCGAGGTGCTGCTAAAAGTATCAGCTGATAACAGTGTGTCGTTTTTTAAAAACGTGAAGTAAATAAGGTTAAACAAAAAGCCCCGCTTAAAAGTAAGCGGGGCTTTTTGTTTGATTAATTAATAACTGCTCGCTTTGGTCAGCAGATCAATAGCCGCGGCATCCAGTTTTAAGTGAACTGCTTGTGTTATATCCTTCAATTGCTTAACCGATGTAGCACTTGCAATAGGTGCCGTGATACCTGGCCGGGCAATTATCCAGGCTATGGCTATACTGGCAGGTGTGCTGTTCATATCGGCAGCTACCTTATCTAATGCGGACAGGATACGGTAGCCGCGCTCATTCAAATATTGTTTAACCCCACCGCCACGCTGGCTTTGCGAAAGGTCATCTTCCGAGCGATATTTACCGGTTAAAAAGCCGCTGGCTAATGAGTAAAAAGTAATCACGCCGATGTTGTTTTCGCGGCAAACCGGTTCCAGGTCCTTCTCGTAATCCTCACGGCTGTACAAATTATACTCGGGTTGTAAGGTTTGATATTGCGCCAGGCCGTTATCCTTGCTTATCTGCAAAGCTTCTTTAAGCCGCGCGCCACTAAAGTTTGATGCACCTATTGTTCTCACTTTTCCCTGTTTGATCAGGTTGGTAAAGGCAGCCATAGTTTCTTCAAGCGGTGTATCCTTATCATCGTCATGCGATTGATATAGGTCGATATAATCAGTCTGCAAACGCTTTAACGAAGCTTCAACGGCCTGGGTAATATATTTTTTTGAAAGCCCTTGCAGGCCTTCACCCATAGGTTTACCCACTTTGGTAGCGATGATCACTTTATCGCGCTTGCCATTTTTTTTGAGCCAGTTGCCAATTATCGTTTCAGACTCGCCGCCTTTGTTGCCAGGTTTCCACCTGGAGTAAACATCTGCTGTATCAATCAACTCAAGGCCTGAATCTACATAGGCATCCAGTATTTCGAAGGATTGCTTTTCATCTGCCGTCCAGCCAAAAACATTGCCGCCAAAGGCAAAGGGATGCACCATAATGCCCGATTTGCCCAGTTCTCTTTTTTCCATAAATAGCTAAAATATTAATGCTGCAATTTGGTGATTTGTTCGGCTAATTCATCAACCCAACCAAAAAGATAAGGCTCAATTCCGTCAACTTTATGCCATTTTCCGTGCTCGTCTTCGGCAATAGTTAAATGTAACGTATCATCAACCGAAACAAACTGCCAAGCATTTTTAAATTCTCCGTGAGCTATATGTTTTATAACTCCTTTAACCGGTCCTTCGGATCCGGTTAATATTGCAAATTTTTGTTCCATATGTAAGTACAACAACCAACCGTAACAGGTGTTTTACCAAGTTTTTGGCTTTTTTTTACGACACAATTACAGCTAAAATTAGTTATGGTAATAAACTATTTACATTCTAATCAATTGTATTTCAAACATTTTATAGGATATTGCTATTAGTACCCTGAAGATTAACTACATATAGCTAATATCTAAACCATGCTATCAGGAAAAAAATATTTAGGCCTATTCTTCTTTTTGCTGCTCAGCAGTATCAAGCTGCACGCCCAGGACAGTACCCTGGTAGGCACCACCATAAAGTGGGACTTAAGCAAGTGCATCGATTACGCCCGGAAAAATAACATCACCATTAATTCACTGCGGCTTTCCATGAAAACCAGCCAGCAGGAGTTTGAGCTGGCTAAAGCCGCGAAACTGCCTGATCTGTCGGGTTCGGTAAGCCAAAACTTTACACACTATAACAGTGGTAATAATAATGGGGGTGGCGGCTCGGGCTTCGGTGCTTCGGGCAATTACGGGCTAAGCTCGTCGGTTACCTTATATAATGGTAACTATATCAACAATAACATCGCACAGAAAAACCTGGCGGTGCAGGCGGCTAACCTGAATATATTACAGCAGGAAAATGACATCATCCTGCAAATAACACAGGCTTACCTGGCAATACTGTTGGATAAAGAAAATATTATTTACGATACCGACCTAGTAAACACCGCTGTGGCCCAGGTGAAGCTAGAAAATCAACGTTATACCGTAGGTACCGCGGCCCGTAAGGACCTGATACAATTACAGGCACAGCAGGCGGCAGACCAATACACCCTGGTGAACGTTAAAAATACCCAACGAGGCGACTTGCTTACCTTAAAACAGTTATTGCTTTTACCATCTGATGTAAATTTTGATGTGGTACGCCCCGATACCATTATAGCCGATACCGTAGTTTCGCCCTTGCGCGATGCGCAGGATATAGCCTACAAAACACGGCCCGAAATAAAAAGCGGTGAACTGGGCGTAAAGATAGCCCAATATGATGTAGCTAAGGCTGCAGCAGGGTATAAACCATCATTAATAGCGGGCGGATCAATTGGCTCAGGTTATGCTACCGGAGTGGGCAGTGGTTATTTTAACCAGTTTAACAATAACCTGAACGAGCAGTTGGGTGTAACATTAGCTATCCCCATATTTACCAAACGGGTAGTTAAAACGCAGGTAGAGGAGGCTAAGATACAGGTAGATCAATCCAAACTAACCTTCCAAAACACCAAAGTGGTACTCTCTGAAAATGTGGAACGGGCCTACATTAATGTGCAGAACGCGCAGGGCCAGTATGATGCCGCTAAAGAGCAATACAAGTACAGCCAGGAAAGTTACCGCATTGCCAGCGAGCAGCTAAAAGTTGGTGTAGCCAATACGGTTGATTTTTTATTGCAGAAAAATTTATTCGTGCAATCACAGCAGGCTTTTTTACAGGCAAAATACAATGTTATTTTAAGTTTAAAGATATATGATTTTTACAGGGGCGTACCTATTACGCTGTAACCGCAGGTTAGTATGAAAACAATTTATAAAAGGATTTTAATTATAATAGGCATACTGGTAGTACTGGCAGCAGTGTGGTTCTTCTTTATCCGCAAGCCTGAGCAGCCCATTACTTTACAAACCACCAAGCCAACACGCGGCTACATTGCCCAAAGCGTTACTGCCACCGGCCGTATTGAGCCTGAAGATACCGTTACCGTAGGTACCCAGGTATCGGGCATTATCAAGTATTTATATGCCGATTTTAACTCGCAGGTTAAAAAAGGGCAGTTAATTGCCGAACTGGATAAATCGTTATTACAGGCTACGGTAGATCAGTATGCCGGGCAGCTGCAAAACGCGCAAAGCCAGCTGGTGTAACAAAAAGGAAATTTCGACCGGCAATCGTTATTATACAAAACAGACGCTATAAGCAAAGCCGATTATGATAATGCGGTTAATACTTATGCGGCTGCAAAGGCCAGTGTAACCAGTGCCCAGGCATTAGTGCGGTCGGCACAAAAGAATTTATCGTATGCGGATATCTATTCGCCTATTGATGGGGTGGTGCTTAACCGTAACATCAACATAGGGCAAACGGTAGCGGCCAGCTTTAGTACGCCAACGCTGTTTGTGATCGCTAAGGATATTACCAAAATGCAGGTACAAGCCAATGTGGACGAAGCCGATATAGGTGCCGTAAAAGCCGGTAACCGGGTTTCATTTACGGTAGATGCTTTTATAACCGATCAGTTTAAGGGACGTGTTACCGAAATACGCCTGCATCCATCTGTATCGGCCAACGTAGTAACTTATACTACCATCATTAATACCGATAACAGCGATATGAAATTAAAGCCGGGCATGACGGCTAACATTGTAGTGTACACCAAAGAGGTGAATGATGCCATGCTGATACCTGCTAAAGCATTATCCTTTACGCCCGATTCATCGCTGATGAAGGATTACCAGATAGTAGGCCGGATAAGCCGGAAAAAATCAGGTAGACGGGCTGGCGGCGGTGGTGGGGGCGGCGGCTTTGGCGGCGGCGCACCGGGTGGAACTACCGCCGCGCCAAAATCGCACGCGATGAGCAGCCGCAGCGATAGCTCGGGTGTGGTAAAGCAAACATCAATGGTTTGGGTTTTGCAGGGAAAAAAGATCGTACAGAAAAAAATAAAGACCGGGTTAAATGATAATACCCAGGTTGAAGTTTTATCGGGATTGACTGCCGATGATATTGTAATAACCGGGGCCACAGGCGGTAAATTAGCCGAACGTGGTTCAGGATCGGTAGGTGGTAGTCCGTTCATGCCTGCACGCCGTGGCGGCGGCGGAGGGGGCGGTGGCGGAGGGGGCCGGCGATGAGCAAAAAAGCCTTAGAAATAAAGGATCTGAAACGTGAGTTCCAGATGGGCAGCGAAACCGTGCGCGCGCTTAAAGGAATATCCTTTAGTGTTGAGCCGGGCGAGTTTGTGACCATTATGGGTAGCAGCGGCTCGGGTAAAACCACCTTGCTGAACATCCTGGGCTGTTTGGATAAGCCCACCATCGGCGAATACCTGCTGGATGGCGTCGACATAAAAAAACTATCGCGCGATGAACTGGCGCAGCTACGCAATCATAAAATAGGGTTTGTATTTCAGGCCTATAATCTGCTGGCTCGAACATCGGCCTTAGAGAATGTGGAGCTGCCGCTTTTATACAATAAAGAGATCAGCGTGAGCGAGCGTCGCGAACGGGCCATGCATGCGCTGGAGGCCGTTAAGCTGGAAAACAGGTTCGACCACATGCCTAACCAGTTGTCGGGCGGACAGCAGCAGCGTGTGGCCATTGCCAGGGCATTGGTAAATCAACCGGTAATGATATTAGCGGATGAGGCTACAGGTAACCTGGATAGCCGTACATCGTACGAAATCATGGCGCTGATGCAGGAGCTGAATCAAAAGCAGGGCAAAACCATTGTGTTTGTAACGCACGAGCCGGATATAGCAGCTTTTAGCAGCCGCACCATACAGCTGCGAGATGGCATTATACAAAAAGACACCAAAAACGCGAGCCCAAAATCGGCAAAAGAAATGCTTGCCGCCTTACCGGTGACCGACGATTACAATATTGACCATGAACATAAGTAACCTTTTCCGTATAGCCTACCGGGCGCTGCTCCGCAATAAGTTGCGGGCATTTTTAACCATGCTGGGTATCATTATAGGTGTAGCGTCGGTTATTGCCATGGTAGCCATAGGGCAGGGGTCTAAACAAAGTATTCATGACCAGCTTTCAAACATGGGTACCAATATGCTTACCGTGCAGCCAGCCAGTAATTTAAATGGTGGTGTGCGTATTGCAGGTACAAGTTTTCAAACATTAACTATTAAGGATATTGTGGCCCTGAAAGCCAATGCGCCCGATATTACCGAGATATCGCCCGCGGTAACCTCAAGAGGGCAGGCTATAAACGGCCCTTTAAACTGGCCCACTTCCATGTCGGGCGTGGCGCCTGAGTATTTGGATATCCGCAAACTATCTTTAAAAGATGGGATAGCTTTTACACAGAATGATGTACTCACCGCTGCCAAAGTGTGTTTGATAGGGCAAACGGTTATTGATAATATTTTCCCCAACGGCGAAAACCCGATAGGTAAAGTTATCCGTTTCGGGCATATACCTTTCCAGATAATCGGCGTGCTGAATGCAAAAGGCTTTAACGCTTTCGGACAGGATCAGGATGATATTTTGATAGCGCCGTATACCACCGTACAAAAACGAATACTGGCTACCATCTACTACTCAAATATTTATGCCTCGGCATCAAGTGAAGGCGTAACCGACGCCGCGGTAACAGAGATGACACAGGCGTTAAGAACATCGCACCGCTTGCGTGATAGTGAGGATAATGACTTTACCGTACGTACACAACAGGAATTGATAGCCACACTAAGCTCAACCAGCGGGTTGCTAACCGTATTATTAACCGTAGTGGCCGGTATTTCGCTGGTGATAGGTGGTATAGGCATTATGAACATTATGTACGTTTCGGTAACCGAGCGTACTAAGGAGATAGGCCTCCGCATGTCGATAGGTGCCCGTGGGAAAGATATTTTATTGCAATTTTTAATGGAAGCTATACTTATCAGTATAACGGGCGGTGTTATCGGTGTGTTGCTGGGCTTCCTGTCTACCCAGATCGTGACCCTTACACTCGGGTGGCCGACTATTATATCGCAGTCTTCAGTTATGCTGTCTTTTGTGGTTTGTGCCGTTACCGGGATATTTTTCGGCTATTACCCGGCCCAAAAAGCTTCAAGGCTTGACCCGATTGAGGCGTTGCGGTACGAGTAGGAAAATGTTTACTCACCCCGACATTGCTTCGCTCGTCGACCCTCTCTTCGCCTTTGGCGGAAAGAGAGTAAAAGAAATTTAATTGATTAGTTAACCCTCTTTCCGTGCAGCGAAGAGAGGGTGGTCCAGCGTAGACCGGGGGGTGAGTAATCGCAGTCTTTATTTTGATGCCTGATTTTTAGGTATTACCTTACCAAATACAATACCAGTGCTTATTCTCCCACTCTGTGAGTTTCCGTCAATAGTATTTGGCTCCCATTCAGAATATTCTTTTACTAAACGCAACGCTTCTTCATCAGCTGCTTTTGTAAGGCTTTTTTCAATTTTGGCATGGGTAAGTTTGCCGTTTTTTTCGGTTGTAAAACTTATCATGACTTGTCCGTTAACACCGGGCAAGTTTTTGATATGTTTTTTTACATAATCGTCAAACTTTGCAAACTCATCAAAAGAGTTATCATTTTCAGTCACAACAACACTGTAGTTTTTAGTAACTATTACCTTGCCGTTTGTTTTTGCATGAGGTTGTGTTTTATTTTCAGGTGCATTATGAGCGGTGTTAAAACATGCTGATAATGATAATAGGATTACGAGTAAAGCTGAATACGTATTTTTCATGTGATGGAAAAGTTTGTGATATAAGGTTGTTTTTATAAAGTTAATGATCTTAACAACGCAATAAAAATTAAATTCATTACCGTTGGCTGAAGCCAACGGATAACAGAATAAAACTATCGGCATTAGCCGAAATAAAGCTTGCAAAATCTATCTTTACCACATGGAGCCTGTTACGCCTGATTCGCGGATATTGATTGATATAGTTAATACCAAAATGCCCTTTGGTAAGTACAAAGGCACTTTTATAAGCGAGTTGCCTGTTTATTACCTGGAGTGGTTAAAAAATAAAGGTTTCCCGCCAGGTAAAATGGGTATGCTGCTTTCCAGCGTTTACGAGATAAAGATCAACGGCTTAAACAGCATTCTTACTCTGGTAAAACGCGCGCATCAAAGCCGGTAGCAGGCGTTTAATAATTACTGTTTCATGACCATCCGCGCAAGCTGTTGGTTCGTATATTTGATAAAGCCTATAAATTTTATGAAAAATTCGTTGTTATATATTTTGCTGAGCATAGTAATGGTAAGCTGTGCCATGGGCCAGGATGCTGATCATCAAATGGCTAAAATACCCAAACCAAAAGCGGGGCAGGCAGTAGCTACTTTTGCCGGCGGCTGCTTTTGGGCGATGAGCGAGGCGCTGTCTGAACTTAAGGGCGTTGACAAAGTGGTATCGGGCTTTGCAGGTGGCACTACCGCGAACCCAACTTATGAAGATGTATGTACCCGCACCACCGGCCATGCCGAATCGGTACAGGTATACTATGATCCTAAGGTGATCAGCTACCAAAAACTGGCCGAGTCGTTTTTTTTCGCGCACAATCCAACCGAACTCAACTATCAGGGCCCCGATATAGGTAAGG
>DATJJI010000050.1:0-6416 GCA_035492275.1 Mucilaginibacter sp. | reverse complement strand
AGTTTGCGTGTAAAATTCACTAACTATCATTCGTACGCGGAGGCTACTGTGCAGGATTTGCTGAGCGCCGATCAGATGAAAAATGCATTGCGGCTTAAGGCTACCGAACTACGGTCCTGTTATTTCAGAAACGATGGCGATGGTAAATTCACGATAGTGCCCTTACCTATCGAAGCACAGGTTTCAGCATTAAATGGGATGGTAGCCGACGATTTTGATGGAGACGGCAACCTGGATCTGTTGATCAACGGCAATGATTTTGGTACCGATGTTTCACTCGGAAGGTACGATGCCTTAAATGGCTTATTGCTAAAAGGCAACGGTAAGGGTGGGTTTACGCCTTTGTCAATTTCAAAAAGCGGGATATACTTGCCCGGGGATGGAAAGGCACTGGTAAAATTAAGGGGAGTGGCTAATAACTATCTGCTTGCGGCAAGTGAACACACGGGGCCTCTCCGGGTTTTTCAACTAAATACCAAAGCTTCACTTTTAAAAATAGGCGATACTGATCAAAGCGCGATCATATCTTACAAAAACGGAAGTATAACCAAACAGGAATTTTACTATGGAAGCTCGTTTCTTTCCCAATCGTCCAGGTTTATCCTGATAAATGATAAAATAGCACACGTATTAATAAAAGATAATGCAGGAAAAACGAAGGTGGTTAAGTTTTAGTGCTGTATTTCTTTATTTTTTAGGGTCATGGCAGCCATTGGCATCGACATCGGCTGCATATTGGTTTTAAATTTTAGCGTCTTCAAATTAATGGAGGTCATTTTACCATTCTCTGTAATCTCCAGAAACTGGCACGGCCTGATATTATGAAAATGCTGTACAAATCCGCTGCCCGCCCATTTAATTTCCATTTCATCGATCATGTGTGCCTGACCTATCCCTATTTCCTGCCTAAGGGGCGACGAACCGAAACTGCCGCCGGAATTCACATCTTTATACACGGACCTTTGCAGGCCATTGTCTGTAAAGGTGACCTTGATCCGGGAGCCGATCGCAGATTTATTCGACTTTGTGCCCACCAACTTTAAACCTATCCAATTATTGTTGTTTTGGCCCGGGTTAAGATATAATGAACTTGGGTAAGCGTCACCCGGGTAAGCTCCGCCCATTTCAATGAAAATATCCTGCAGGCCGTTGTTTCTGAAATCAGCAAATGAAACGCCATGGCCCTTTTGCAGGTTACCCGTGCGCGATGAGCTGGTTACATCAGCAAAATTTTTGCCGCCTATATTACGAAATAGCTTATTTGGGATCAGCGATCCAAAATCCGGATTACCTGTGCCAAAATAAAGATCCGGATAGCCATCATTGTCGATATCACCAAAATTGCCTCCCATGCTGAACACTACTTTATCCAGCCCTGCGTTATGTGTTACATTTGTAAACGTACCATCCCGGTTGTTTTTAAAAAGGAAAATATTGCCGTTATCCGGCGCAGGTGTACCCAAGGCCTCCATCGCCGCGTAATAGCCCAGGGTGGTACTAAAATTATAGCTGCCCATCAAAATATCAGGCCACCCATCATTATTATAGTCAAAAAACCAGGTAGTGAATGTGTTTTGTTTGATGTTAATGCCTGCTTTCTCGGTAACATCTTCAAAATCCACATCTTGCCCGCCTTTACACTTGTTTTTCAGCAAGTATTTTCTTCCGCTCATGGTGGATACGAAAATATCCGGCCAACCATCGTTATTATAATCTGCAGAGGTTACCCCTTTCACAAAATCATTAACCTGGCAATGGGCTTTTTGAGCCACTTCGGTAAAAGTACCGTCGTGATTATTCAAATAAAGCGCCGACGGATGATTGTTTTTAGGGTCAGTTCCGCCATGGCTTTCTTTACCGATAAAAACATCAAGCCAGCCATCATTGTTAAAATCGGCCCAAACGGCTGCCTGGGTAGGATCCATAAAATTTAATTTAGCCGCGAAGGTTACATCAGTAAACGTTCCGTTGCCATTGTTTTTTATTAAAGAGCTCGGCTGGTTACCAAAACCATCCCGAAGCCAGCCTCCGCGCATTACAAAAATATCAGGGCGTCCATCGTTGTTATAATCGGTTTGTTCAATATTCAAGCCGCCAACCTCATTTTCCAGGCCGCTTTGAGCAGTACGGTCGCTAAATGTACCATTACCGTTATTATGGAAATAATGCATGTGGTCCTGAAGGTCCATTCCTGATGTAATAATGTCCAAATAACCATCGCCGTCAAAATCATCAGCGATGGCCCCCCCTGCCCGACTATTTAGGTTGATGCCAACATTTGCGGCTACATCGGTAAATGGCTTTACTTTATATGGTCCATCGCCGGCATTTAAGTTCGGAATAAGATACCGGTCGGGAACTTGTGCGGGATAGCGTCCCAACGTCATATAGGCAACATTTAACAGCCACCGGGACTGTGCGTCCCCGGGATCCTTCGCCAAAATTTTTTCCAGCGTCTCTATAGCTTTTTGCGAACCGGTTTGAACCTGGTGTATGCCCGCGCCTTCAATTGGAAATATACACGATGAACCGCTATGATTGAGCATGCAGTTTGTGCGCTCCCCTAAACGCATAAAAGCAATGGCCTGACCGGGTAATTCATCTTTCGGGTTCATGTAACGCGGCAGCTTTGAAATATTGTTATAAATTTCAACCGCCTGTTGTTCATGTCCTTCCTGCAACTCAAATAATGCCTTTTTTGATCGCAGCTGAACATCGTAGCTTGGCGATTCGGCCTTTAACGTTGAATCGCTCGCGGCCAGCCTGGCATCTGAGCTAAATACATTTTGCGGGCTATAATTCCGCTTTTTAAGCTGCTGCAGCAAAACGGCCATATTAGCCGGGGGATGTGGCTTACATGAAAGTGTTAAACCGCAACTGCCTGCAATAAAAAATATCATTAATATTCTGGACTTCAACAACATCATAATCGGTTTCTAATTGAAAGCGGGTGCTTACTGAACAAATTTAAAAGAGCCCTGAATTTTAGAACACAACAATTGTGTAAATTAATAAAACATATGACCAACGTAATTTGAACATTTGAGCTATATCCGTATATAAACAAATAATCAGGCGAAAAACAAACGTGTAGCCATCGCTTAAAAATTTAGCGATGGCTGCACGTTTAATTTTTAATCAGCTAAGGATTAGTTGTTCAGATCTTTTAGTTTATTGTCTTTTCTATCACATAAGTTTTACCGGGCGTTGTTGGCATATCGTAAACCCATGTTTTAGTGAGGCGGAGTGTAATGCTTTCGCTGCCGGGCTTTATTACCGGTTTTTTTAAATCCATCACCTGGTAAAAACGATTTTTGTTAACGCCTTTCCCGGTTGTCAGCAATGCGTTGTTTACCTGCTGATTAAAACGAAGCCGGCAGTTTCCGCCAAGCGAGGAATGTATAACCACCCTGGTAATTTTGTGGTTGGCCCATTTTATATCAACTTTAAATCCACCTCTTGCCATTAATCCCGAAACGCTACCCTCCTTCCAATCATCGGGTAATGCAGGTAACAAGTAGATTGCGCCGTCATGACTTTGTAAAAGCATTTCAGCAATCCCCGAAGTACAGCCAAAATTACCGTCTATCTGGAAAGGCGGGTGGGCATCAAATAAATTGGGATAAGTGCCACCTGAATTTCCGGTTACAGGTTTTATTTGGTCTCTTATAAGCTTGTAGGCGTGATTGCCATCCAGCAAGCGTGCCCACAAATTTATCTTCCACGCCATTGACCATCCGGTTGATACATCGCCGCGATATATAAGGGAGTTTTTTACTGCGGCAAAAAGTTGTGGTTGCGTAAACGGAGATATTTGGTTACCCGGAAACAAACCATATAGGTGGGAAACATGCCGGTGATGGTCGTCGGTACGGTCAAAATCTTCCAGCCACTCCTGTAATTGGCCATGTTTGCCAATTTGCATAGGGGGCAATTGGCTGCGGTAGTCCGACAGGCTATCTGCAAAAACTTTATCTATATGCAATTCGGCGGCGGCCCTTATCACATCTGTAAACAAACCGTAAACCAATTGATTGTCCATTGTAGCACCTGCAGTTACAGAAACCTGGTTTTTGCCTTCAATGTATTCATGTTCCGGCGATATGGATGGTGATACTACCAGCCAGCCATGATCAGGCTCTTTTTGAAGTGCATCGATATAATACTCGGCTGCCCCTTTCATTATCGGATAATATTCCCTCAGAAACTGCTTATCGCCCGAATATAAATAATGCTCCCAAAGGTGTTGGCTAAGCCAGGCATTTGATGTTGGCCACAACCCCCAAAATGCACCATCAACAATTCCTGTTATCCGCCAGATATCTGTATTGTGGTGTAACATCCATCCGCGTGCTCCGTACATTATTTTGGCTGTTGGAGTGCCGGTAACAGACAAATCTTTGATCATGTGAAATAGTGGCCGGCTTAATTCCGGTAACTGGGTTACTTCACTCGGCCAATAATTCATTTCGGTGTTGATGTTAATGGTGTACTTGCTGTCCCAGGGGCCTTTGATCTCGCCATTCCAGATGCCTTGTAAATTGGCCGGTTGCGAGGCTGGTTGCGAAGAACAAATTAACAGGTAACGCCCATATTGGAAATATAATTCGGCCAGCTGGGCATCATTATTATTTGAAAAACTTTCAATGCGGACATCTGTAGGATGACTTGCGGAACTATCAATGCCCAGGTCGAGCTTAACCCGGTCAAAATAAGAACGGTAAAAGCTGATGTGTTTACTCAACAGCTCGTAGAAGTTATTTTGATAAGCTTTACTCAAAATATCTTCGGCACGGTTCATTGAATTTGCCGAAACATCATGGTAATTAACAAAATTGGTGGCTATTGAAAGATAGATCACTGCTGTATCAGCGTTTGCGATAGTGATGCCTGTAGTATCCGCAACGCTTGTTCCACCTGAGATTTTAGCTCTTGTGAGTACCGTATACCTAATCTGCCCTTTCTGGCCCTCGTGGTCGCTGCCCTGACCGGATAAAACCAATGTTTCCTTTCCGTTTATACTAACCGACGATTTCAACGGACTATGAAGTTTTATCTTGCAGCTAATCATGCCCGGTTTATCAGCCGTCAGCCTGGCCATGAGCACATTATTCCCAAAAGAGGTAAAATATTCACGTTTATAATTAACTCCATTTAAGGTGTATTTTACAATAGCCGTGGCATTTGCGATATCCAAATTGCGATAGTAATTACTAACGCTATCTGCGCCTGGAAAGCTGATATATAAATTGCCTGCAAGTTGATATGGCATGCCGCTATTACCTTTTGGCCCGAGTTTGCTATTGGCAAGTTCTTGCGCTTCGGTATATTTTTTCGCGGCAAGCAGCGCGCGTACCTGGTTGATATAGGGTTTTGCATTTGAATCGATGGTGTTATTAGGCCCGCCTCCCCATATTGTTGATTCATTAAGCTGTATGCGTTCGTTTTGTACGTTGCCAAATACCATACCGCCTATAAAGCCATTCCCTATCGACAGGGCTTCGTTCCAGTTTTTTGCAGGTTTGTTATACCATAATTCATAGCGCCCATGATGGTTTATGGCTGGTTTCTTACCCGCGGGTTTTTGTTGCCCCTGTACCGATGATAATAATAAAAATGCTGTGGCGAAGCTGATCGCCGTTTTGTAAAGCACTCCTGTCATATATTGAGGTTTATAGTCGCTTAAAAATTTACAACTGCCTGGTAGGCCTTTTTGCGTTGCCTGTTTTCATCAAACAATAAAGGGTAGGCTTTTAGAACCACTCGGGGTGTGTTCACACCCGCTGCGGCCCCGCCTGCTACCCCGCCGGCTCGCCGGTCCAACCAACTTGACCGGTCAGACACATTCCAGAATGTAACGTTTGTTATAAATCCCTTGTACTGCCTGAAAATATCAAAAGCCATTTTGTATTGTGCAACTTGTTTGGCTTCCACATCAGGAGTATAGCCCGGGTCGGCTGCCGGCGTTGTGCCGGGCGCGGGGCTTGGTTTGGGCAACCGTATGGTAATATCCATTTCTGTAAACTGCACCTTTAAGCCGAGTGAGGTAACTTCGTCCAGGGCCTTACGCAATTCTTCGGGCGAGGGGTCATTCAACTTCCAATGGGCCTGCATGCCAACCCCGTCAATAGGTACGCGGTCTTCAATCAATTTTTTTAATAGTTTATATATTTTTTCTCTTTTTACCGGGTGTTCGCTATTATAATCATTGTAATATAACTTCGCAGTTGGGTCAGCCTCATGCGCATATTTAAAAGCCGAATCGATAAAATCAGCCCCATTGCATATTTTGTACCAATTGCTTTTGCGATATATCTGCGTGGTATCATCGCTATCATCCACGGCCTCGTTCACTACGTCCCACGCATAAATTTTACCCTTATACCTTCCGGCTACTGTAAAAATATGGTTTTTCA
>DATJJI010000049.1:0-8000 GCA_035492275.1 Mucilaginibacter sp. | reverse complement strand
TAACCAGCTAATTTTAGAAGCTAAAGATAAAGGCTACAGTGGTATGGTTTGGCAGGTGCTTGACTGGAACGAACCGGCCATCAATTTTTATAATAAATATGATGCGCATATTGAAACAGGCTGGTGGAACGTGGCGCTATCGAAAGAACAGCTACAACAATATTAACCTTGAAAGCTATTCATGTTTTTATATGCTTATTCAAAATCAAATCACTACTCAGGCCCAATACGGTCGTAATTCAATACATCAAATAAATGCTTGTTTTTAAATTCGGAGGCGCATCGGTTAAGGATGCAGAGGGTATTATCAATCTGGCTAAAGTAGTTGGCAGGTATCACAACAACCAATTGCTTATTGTGGTTTCGGCTATGGGTAAAACCACCAACGCGCTCGAAAAGCTGACCAAAGCCTATTTTGACCAGGCGGATGATCTGCATTATATTTACGAGGAGATCAAGCAGTATCATTACAGCATTTTGGCTGAACTGTTTGAGCCATCGCACCCGGTATTTGATGAGGTAGCCAATACTTTCGTTGAGATTGACTGGATGATAGAAGATGAACCGCACGATGATTACGATTTTATTTATGACCAGATCGTATCCGTTGGCGAACTGGTATCTACCCGTATTGTTGTCGCTTACTTGAATAAAAAAGATATTAAAAGCCAATGGCTTGATGTGCGTGGTTATATCCATACCGATAACAGCTACCGCGAAGGCGTTGTAAAATGGGATAAAACCCGCGAAAGTATTCAGAAGAGCATTCCTACCTTGCTGGACAAAGGCATTATTGTAACCCAGGGATTTTTGGGAGGTACTTCCGAGAATTTTACGACAACGCTGGGTCGGGAAGGTTCAGACTATACGGCATCAATATTCGCTGCCTGTTTGGGCGCCGAATCGGTCACTACCTGGAAAGATGTACCGGGTATATTAAACGCCGACCCAAAGCTGTTTGAAGATACCGTGAAATTTGATGAGCTAAGTTATACGGAAGCTATTGAGATGACTTATTATGGCGCGACGGTTATCCACCCAAAAACTATAAAACCGTTGCAAAACGCAAAGATACCGCTGCTGGTAAAACCTTTTACTGAGCCTGAGGCTCCAGGCACCGTTATCAAAGAAAGTGCCGCGCATATTTTTGAAAAACCGGTTATCATCATTAAAAAATACCAGGTGCTGTTGTCACTCGCTACTAAGGATTATTCTTTTATTTCTGAAGATCATTTAAGCGATATTTTCGGCAGGTTTGCCAAAAGCCAGGTTAAAATAAACATGATGCAAACATCGGCACTGAGCTTTAGTGTTTGTTTTGATTATCGCGAAGATCGTTTCAGTAAACTGTTGGCCAATCTGGAATCGGCCTATAAAGCCAAATATAATACCGGCCTTACATTGATCACCTTAAGGCATTATGGAACAAACACGTTGAAGGAGTTAACAACAGGTAAAACCATTTTATTGGAGCAGATCAGCAGAAATACGGCGCAGGTGATTGTAAAATAAAGTTTAAATGCCTTGCTTAATACTGCGGTAAGGCTTTTGCAGATCTTCGCTACTGTATAGTGTAAGTACGCTATCCTTTAAAGTCATATAATCGCCTTGCTGGCTAACTACCATTTTTTTAACACCCTTATCGGTAATTTCCATAGGTACAATAGCCGATATAACTTTACCTGTCGAGTCAAGCTCTAAAATGTGCGTTGGGTCTTGCGCACTTTTGTCTTCATAAATTATGGTAATGGTTTGGGTATTATCGTCAATAAATTTACCAAGCGCGGTTTTGCCGCCCATAATTTCGGGCTCAATACTTAACAAATGCTTTGCCTTTTCGGGCGTAAAACCAACAAACTGAAAACTTAATAAATTCTTATCCGCGTCTTCAACAGTATCGGTACCCGTTAAAGCAGCTTTATTATGATAGGTAATGGTAGCATATACAGTTACGCCACCTGCATTTTTATAGCTGCTGCCGGGTAATAAATAGTCTATCTGTAAAGCGTTATATTGCGAACTGTCACTTTTTATGGTAGCGGCAATGGCAATCATTTGTTGTTTGGTAATACGGCTTTTTACCAATACATCCATTTTTGCACCGCCATTACTTTTAACAGATTTTAAAATTTGAAAAGGTGTGGTTGGTTTTGAGTTGCAGGCTGTAAGCACTACAAGGCAAATTATCAGGATCTTTTTCATATGATTGCACAAAAGTAGATATTATAAGCAATTTACTGTAACGTATATTTCAACCGGGAGTCAAAACCTTAAAAACCAACCTATGAAATCATTTATAAGCATCGCGGCTATTATTTTGTTATTGGCCGGTCATGCTGCCAAAGCGCAAAACCAACAGCGGCATTTCGATCAAAAGCTTTATAACACAATTTTGCATATGGACAGCGTTTGCTTCAACGGATTTAATAACCGTGACCTGGAAGTAATGAAAAAAATGTTCTCGAAAGATGTAGAGTTTTACAACGACAACGGTACCATCACCAACTATGATGAAACAATAAAGGCATTCGGCGTTATGTTTAGCGCGCCCAAAGAAAACTGGTTAAAACGCGAACTGATAAAAAGTAGCCTGGAAGTTTATCCCCTCAAAAACTTTGGCGCTATTGAAGTTGGTGTTCATAAATTCACACACATGGAAAACGGGAAGGAACAGGTAGCCTTGTTAAAGTTCACCGAGGTTTGGCAGTTAAAAGACGGGGAATGGAAAATGACCCGGGTAATAAGCTATAATCACTAATAAAAAAAGCCTCTGCAAAACAGGGGCTTTTTTTATTATAAGCGGGGCTTTCTTCTTTCAGGTTTGTGAGCACTGTCTTTACTCGACGTTTGAAAAGATTTTTGCCCGCCCGAATTGCTGATGCCGCGCTCTTTTAGCTTTTCATTCTCATCATTATAGGCACGGTTGGCGGTCGAACTGCCCTGACCGTTGCTGTTGGTTTTAAAATCCTGCGTTTTCATAATATTCACATTTAATTTATAAAACAGCTGCAACAACTGTACCGATATATAACAACCTTAACTGAAATTATTGATTGCGAAATTATAAAGGTAATTTCGCGCTTTCATAATTACACGCAATACTATGGCAGGGTTTGATAAATTGAAGCTGAATAAACAACTGGTAAAGTCGATAGCCGCTGCAGGCTATACGGCGCCTAAAGATATCCAGCAAAAAACCCTGACCCGAATTATTGGCGGGCAGGACATTATTGCCATTGCTCCCGAAGGCTCAGGCAAAACCACCGCGTATATTTTAGGCACACTGAACCGTTTTAACTACGCCCCCGAAGGCGTACCCAAAGTTTTGATACTGGTACCCGAAAAAGAACAGGTATTGGCGGTAATTGAACAGTTTGAACAATTAAACCGTAACACTGCTATCAGCATTGTTGGTTTATATGTTACCCCCGGCACCGAGGCGCAAATGGACGCTTTAGCTGATGGTGCCGATATTGTAGTGGCTACTCCTGACAGGGCTCGTGCAATTTACCTGAAACTGGGCCTCAACTTGAATAAGATTGAGCTTTTTATTGTTGACGATGCCGACCAGATGATAAAAAAAGGCATGCAATTACCGCTTACCGAACTGGCCAACAGCGTAGGCAAATGCCAGCACTTGGTATTTACTGATGTAATGCATACTCGCCTCGAAAAAATGATTGCGCCGTTTATGAAACTGCCCGCGGTTATTGAGGTAGAAGAACTGGATGAGGCCATTTTAGAAACGCATGAGCAAATGCTGTACAACGTACCCAACTTTGTCACCAAGCTAAATCTGCTCAATGTGTTTTTGTATGATGAAGAGTTGTTTACCAAAACTGTTGTATTTGTAAATAACCAGGCAACTGCCGAAAAGGTATTTCAAAGCCTTAACCGGCGCATGAATGAGAAAGTGGGCTATTTAAACCCACCGTTTTTTGATGTGAAAGGATATCAGGACGTGGATGAGTTTAAAGCGGATAGCGAAGCGAGGGTATTGCTTGTTATTAACGAAAAAGAAGAAAAGATCGAATTTAACCGTATCCCCTTTTTAATACATTTTGATCTCCCGCAGGATAAAGAAACTTATATAGAACGCGTTACCAATTACTACCCTGGCAGCGACGACGAAATTATAGCGCTCACTTTTGCCACCGATATGGAACTGAGCATGGTTAAAAAAATTGAGCAGGCCACTGGCAAAAAAATGCAGCCCGCTACCCTGCCCGATGATCTGGTTATTGTGAACGATCCTAAAAAGGAAGAAACCAAAAAGCCGGCTAAAACTGATGAACCGCTAATAGGTTCGGCTTTTCATGAAAAGAAACCTGCCAACAATAAAAACTACAATTTCAGCTCGGGCCAAAAGGCCAAAATGAATAATAAGCGCAAACACTAATTAATTAGTAGTCAGCATATATATTGTTTGTTTGATTTAATAAATTACCTATTTTTAAAGAGATTTGATGAAGATCATTTCTTCGCGTGCAACCGGTAAAATTAATTTAAACAATATATATGGAAGCTCTTCCTGTAGCAATGCAATGGGCCGTAGCATTTGCTTCGGTGCTATCATCGGTTGGTGTAATTATAGCGCTTGTTCAATTAAAAATATCCGGCGATCAGTTTAAACAGCAATTGCAAATTACCCAGCGCCAGTTTAAGCTCACCAACCAGGGCTATGTACAATGCCCTGTTAACCATGATTTTTTTACTGATAAAAACCAGGCAGCCACCGTACAGGACATTAATGACCCTACAACACTATACAGCTATATATTACCCGCGGCAGGACTTGAAAACGTAGGGAATTTGCCTGTAAAATTCTATATTAATTATTTTAAGGTATTTTTTGACGGTAAAGAAGTTTAGCATACACCCGACGTAGTTTTGCAGCAAACCGAGAACATTATTTATCCTAAACAAACTCAGCAATTTTTGCTGGGGCGTATTTTTTTTGGCGACCAAATGCCAAACCTAACCTTGCAACAGATACAAGACCTGAAATTGACCTGTAAAATTTTGGTCACTTATAACGACTACAATGACAATGTAAAGAAAACCATTGACCGTGAAATGGAACTTTCGGGCGTGTTTTTGATCATTAAAAAAATAAACGATTCGTTACCACTGCTTCAATAATAACCTTTTATATCATGAGCGACAAAGCTATACACCACACTACTACCGACGATGACCGAGCTGCATTTGTTGACCAATGGCAAAAGGGCCTGCACATCAGGCATGTGGCGCACAGCCAGTGTTTCTCCATCTACAAAAGCCGCGACAGGAATATAGGGCTTACGGCGGCTATTTTAGCAGCACTGGTATCAACAGCGGTCATTGTATCATTCACCAAATCGGGCGATATAACGCTGCAAGCTATAGCGGGTAGTTTTAGCGTGCTGGCAACCTTATTTGCCGCTGCTAATACTTTTTTGAAATATGGCGAACTGGCAGCCAAACATGAATTGGCGGCATCATCATTTGGCGAGATAAGACGAGAATTGGAATTAGCCGAGTGCTGGGATGGCGAGATCACCAAAGAGTTTTTAGAACAGATCATGAAAAAATGGACCGAACTTGAAAAAGCTTCACCCGATATCCCGAATGCGATCTATAAAAAAGCACAGGACGCGGTTGAAAATAAACAGCATTAAACAACTGTTTTTGTTTTCCTGCATGGATTCGAACCACGACCGACAGAGCCAGAATCTGACGTGCTACCGTTACACCACAGGAAAATAAGCTGTGCTTACTCAAATATAATAAAAACCCCGCGAAATATTAGCTCAATAAGTTTAAGACAGATGGGGTATATTTGATTATGAAATTCAAATTATTTTGCCGCGATACCATCTTTATTATATTAGGTGTTCTTTCTGCCGGACTGGGTTTAAAAGGCTTCCTTTTATCGAGCCATTTTATTGATGGCGGTGTAACCGGCATCTCCATGCTGATTGCCAATACCACTAGTCTCCCCATTTCGGTATTGATATTTGTGCTGAACATACCATTTTTATGGCTGGGTTACCGTAAGCTGGGCTCGCAGTTCGCTATAAAAACTATGCTGGCTATTGCCGGGCTTTCACTAGCTGTAGCTTTCATACACTTCCCGGATGTTACACCAGATAAGCTATTAACGGCGATATTTGGCGGCTTTTTTATAGGGGTAGGTATCGGGTTGGCTATGCGCGGCGGCGCGGTGCTGGATGGTACTGAAATTGCCGCCCTGCTGGTAAGTAAAAAAATGCAGATCATAAAAGTGAGCGATTTTATCCTGCTGCTAAATGTACTCATATTTTCGGCAGCGGTGTTTTTATTAGGCGTTGAGCCAGCGCTTTACTCCATTCTTACCTATCTGTCAGCCTCAAAAATGATCGATTTTATTTTGAATGGCATTGAGCAATATACAGGCGTTACCATTATATCTGTAAAAAGTGAAGCCATACGCATAGCCATTACAGAGAAACTGGGCCGCGGCGTTACCATATACGAAGGCAAAAGCGGCTATGGTAAGGATGGTAAGCTAAACGACCCGCGCGATATTATTTTTACCGTTGCTACCCGGTTCGAGATACCATCTCTAAAAAATGAAGTATTAAAAATTGACCCACGCGCATTCATTGTGCAACAAAATATTGATGCTACTACAGGAGGTTTATTAAAACGTAAAGGATTACACTAACAATGAGTGAATCATTATCAGCCATAAAAAACGCCCTTACCTAATAGCAAGGGCGTTTAAAATTTGTAGCTACATTTTATTATTTTCCATCAGGAGATTTTCCTATCAGCTGCATAAACTGGTCAAGTTTGGGTGTGATGATGATCTGTGTACGCCTGTTTTGCGATTTACCGGCATCAGTACTATTATCAGCTATCGGGTTATATTCGCCCCTGCCACCTGCTGTTAAACGCTTGGGATCGACAGCATAATTATTTTGCAGCGCCTGCACTACTGATGATGCCCGCAATGCGCTCAGATCCCAGTTATTACGAATGTTGGGTTGATTAATGGGCACATTATCGGTATTACCTTCTATCAGCACATCATAAGTTGAATAGTCTTTTATGATCTTGGCTATTTTGCCTAAGGTTTGCCCCGCCTTATCTGATATTTCATAGCTTCCGGATTTATATAACATATTGTCTGACAATGATATATACACCACTCCTTTAAGCACTTTTATATCTACATCACGGGTTTCTTCGGCACTTAGCGAGCGGGTTAAATTAACGGTTAATACCTGGTTAAGCGAGTCGCTTTTGTTTTTCAACTCCACCAAATGCTGGATGTATTTGCTCGACGCGGTGATTTGATCGGCCAGTTTGGCGATATTTACATTGCCCTGGTTGTTACCGGCCAGGCACTTGTTCAACGCATCCTGCAAAGCGGCTTGATTGGCCTTTTCTGATGCTATTTGTTCTTCCAGGCTTTTAACCCGGGTGCGTGATCCCTCCAGCTCACGCTGGGTAACATCATAGCTTTGTTTTAGTTCGGATTGTTTGGTTTGCAGCTGATTGTAGTTGGTTTGCAGCTCGGCATATTTTTTATTGCTTACACAGCTTTGCTGAGTGAATGCCGCGGCAAGCAGCACCGGTAAAAAAAATAGTTTCGTTTTCATAGGAGTTGTCATTTAAAACAGATCACAATTCATTTATGATCGCTTTATAAACAACTTAATAGCCGGTAAGTTTAAAATATTTGCAGCATAGGGCTAACTATGAATTTATTACGTACCGGGGAACGCCCTATTTACATGAAAAGCGATTTATCAAACAATAGCATATAATTAGCCAATATAACTTCTTTAAATACCTTTCACCTCACCCCCATCCATTCTCACAGCTGTACCGGTCATCCATTTGGCTGCGGGCGAAACTAAAAAGGCCATGAGTTCGGCAATTTCTTCGGGTTCGCCGTAGCGTTGTATGTGCGCATCTTCCAGAAATTTTGATTTAGCTTCTTCCATTGTCATGTTATTTGCCACCGACCA
>DATJJI010000048.1:0-3808 GCA_035492275.1 Mucilaginibacter sp. | reverse complement strand
AAAGTTTGGAAAAGTGTTTTTGGCTATGAGGATAAATATACCGTTGATAAAGGCGACATCGGTTTTGTATTTGCCAATACAGCCGATACCAAAGGCGGGTATGTTTGCCCCGACTATAATTTTTTAAAAGCTTCGCTTGATCAACTTCAATCGAAAAAGATAGTTTTTGTGATACTACACATCCCACCCCATCAATGGACACCAGAGGAAAAAACAATTTTTGTTGATTGCCCTGAGATCATCAAATTACTGCATAGCTACCCTAATATCAAGGCTACATTTCATGGGCATGACCATACTTTGGATGGCATACGTTACACGGATAAATTGCCTCATCTATTCGACTCGCATTTTGGCGGTAACTGGGGCACTGATTATAAAGGCTATCGGATTGTTGAGGTTACAACTGACGATAAAATATCAACTTACCAGGTAAACGCCAGTCAAAATCCCAAACTTAATTCCAATACGCTATAAAATACAATTAGTAAAACACCAACCGTATGAAAAAAAGTTTTTACGCAACATTTATCGTTTTAGTGATAGGTTTATCAGCAAAAGCACAACAGCCTGTTTTTAATAAGTTTTCGCCAACCAGCAACGCGGCAGCGCAGCCATTCTTATTTTCGGTTAACACATTAACAGCCGAAACGCCGACCTGGAACGTAAGCGCTTTAAACAATTATGCCGAACGCACTACCGGCGCTTTTGGTTACGACGGAATAGATCAGCAGGTATCTGTAAAAGGGTATCTTGGAAACCGCTTTACCTTATTTGCAAATGCCGACCTGGGTTTTGCACGCGGCGGCGGCATGACGAGCGCGCAGCAAGCCGAAGTAATTCGTGATGTTGTTGGCGGGAAAAGTTTTTATGGTGCCCGTTTTGGTGTAGGCTTAGGCGCAAATAGGGATTTCTCGAACGTGGGTGCAATATTTAGCCGCGTTACCGCTTCCTTCGAGGCACCGACCTGGCGCGTAGGTGGTAACCTGCGTTTTGAAAAAGCTTTTGATAAAACCCGTGATGATATTGACCTGATAACCAGCATCGGGTATCAGCATCGCTTGTCAGGGCCTGTGTTTGTAGGTTTTGAATCGGTTGGCGAAGACCTAGAAGGTTTTTGGGAAGCCGATGAAGCCGAAGGTGGTGCTAAACTAATGGTAGGTCCTTCAATTAATGTAGCGCCAACTTCATCAAGATTCTCGTTTTCGGTTTGTGGTGGCCCCGTATTTTACGCAACACATAGTACTTTTACATCAGAAGCTATAAGAGATGTAGGTACCCTGGCTTCGCAAAATGGTTATACAATAAGAGCAATGGTATCATTTAATTTACGTTAGAATAGCCAATTCAATATTTATTTCAGCAATACTAACTAAACGATTATATTTGCAGCCTGCTTTAATAAGCAGTACAATTTGTAACTGCGACTGAAAGTTGCAAATATGATTAAGCCCGGATGGCGAAATTGGTAAACGTTGCGGTCTCAGAAGCCGTTGAGAATTGTCTCTTGAGAGTTCGAGTTTCTCTTCGGGCACATCCAAATCAAATAATAAAGTCTTAAGTTCTACTTTTAAATAATTAATATTTAAAGGTAAAACTTAAGACTTTATACTTCAAAAGGCCCGGGTGGCGAAATTGGTAGACGCACCATCTTGAGGGGGTGGCATTCGTAAGGATGTACGAGTTCGAATCTCGTTCCGGGCACTCTACAGTTAAAATCAGAACAGATTTTTTATCCAACCAATAACCATCCCCGCAACACTGTACTTTTTAATCAGGTAAACTATAATACCGGCTATTACAATGAGTAGTATGATCGCGATAAATGCAGTTTTAAAACCTTTAGTGATTATTGGCTCGGTATAATCTGCTACCAATTTCGTTGAGGAACTGGTTTTAACTTCTGATTTAGTTTTCAAGTTTGATTTTACATCAGCAATGGTTTGTATGTCATTATTAACAGTTGTTTTTTCATGAATTTTTATAGTTTCTTTCCTTGTTTTGGTCATAACTACTGCTCTTGTTAAACCGGATATTTGATTGGTTTGCAGATCTAAATTGATATCGTCATTCTCAAAATGGACTATTGATGTATCCTGTTTATTGATATAACCGATTAAAGTTTTGCCGGTTATAAAAACGCTTGTATCAATATCCTTATTAGTGATAATGATACTTTTGTTAATTATTTCAGTTTTCTTTTGATTAGTGCTGTCCGTATAGTTTTTGATATCCTTTGATGATTTTGAATTGCTTAGGTTATGTGTTTTTGCAGAGCACCCAAATAAAAAAATGCTTAATAAAATGAGTGAGGATAAGGTTTTCATTATTTATCGATATAATTCGCAACTATAAAAATTGATTTGATTGGCCTGCGTTTGCGATAAACACCATCGCCTTCACGACTACCAGCCTGATTTGTATTGCCTTCAACGGTTACTACATATTTGCTTTGCCAGTCGTCAACAAAGCCGACATGGGCCACTCTGCCCTTGTTGGGGAAGTACAAACCCCAGACATCACCCCGCATAGGCTGTTTATTGATTTTGCTGGTACGTTTGTAAATGATTCGTTCAGGTGTAAATAGGTCAGGACAGTAACCACTTCGAGGATTTGAGATGTGCGATTGGCCATACACCCAACATACAAAAGATGCACACCAAGGATTTCCTTTGGTGAGCGAGCAGTAACGCAGATAGGTTTCTACTCGGTCTCCATCATTGTGTCCGGTTTTTTCACGTACTCCTACTTCGGCATCATAGGCATATTTTACTTTGGTTCTTAGAGTATCGCCGTTAAAGCTACTATGAAAGATGAAACAAAATATAGAAAGAAGCCTAAATAAATACGTACTCTTTGCCATGGGTTTAATAAATCAAAATCTGATTTTAAAGTATTTAATGAATAATCGGAAAATAGAGGCCAAATGGTTCGTACCAACCACCATGTGACGGAGTTGAATATAAGTACTGCTGCAATCGCTAAAACTATCCCGCTTAATACCCCCGGATCAATAGGAGCAGCCGTAGGATCTATTTTCCTTATCAACCATGGAAATATCCATAATATAAATAATGCTGCAAGGATACCTGCATACTCGCCATGTTTACGCAATAACCCTATTAAAAAAAATAGTTTATTGCTGATCCAATTTTTAAGTTTATTTATCATTTTTTTGTTGGTTTTGTAATGCTGCTACTTTGGCCTCAAGTAGTTTTATGGTGGTTTCCAGCTCTTTGATTCGTTCAAGGTGTTCGCTCTCCCGTTTCTGTTGGTCCTTGATGATCTTGATATTTTCGATCTCTTTTTTTTGCAGGTTTAATATTTGTTGTGCCTGGTTTTTTAGCTGATCGCCTAAAAGATTAATCTGTGCACGCAGATCGCCAAGCATAGTGCTGTATATTTCTGTATTAAAAAGTTGTATTTCGGTTTTCGTTTTTTTGCGAAGAGCAAATGAAGTGAAAATCATCCCGAAACCAGCGGAGCAAAGCATGGAAACAGCAACCGTGATAGTATATGTTGCTGGCTGCATAATTTAAGCGATGAATCCTGTTTCCAATAAAAAGAAGTAAGCGTCTCTGTACGGGTATTTGGCTACACTACCATCATTTTGTTTTACCTCTTTATCGCCGCATATGTCTGCATCGGCAAAAATTGTTACCGGCAATACATAAGCTTCGATGCTATGTTTAGTCTTAAAAAGCTCATGCAGTTCTTTTATATTATCTGCAGCAGCGGTCTTGTATTTCTCATCATCAAGGTTCCTATACTCTTCAATGATAGCATGGCGTTCCTTTAATAATTCCAG
>DATJJI010000047.1:0-12455 GCA_035492275.1 Mucilaginibacter sp. | reverse complement strand
TAAAGAAAAAATGGTATGTAAGGCGTGATGAAGCCTATTATGGTTCGCCAATGCATTTTTACCGGACCTTGTTTAAAATTGATAGCCTGGCCGAGTCAGGATTTAAAATGTATCATATTAAAAGGATACCTGATGCTAAACGACCATCAGAATTAGTGATACAGCAAAACATAAACAGAGCGCAGCAATTAAGAACAGATTCATTTTTCTATTGGAAAAATGTACAATTAGCTTCGCGGTTTTCTTCGCAAACGCTGGGCAAAGAACCCTTGACCATCAAAGATGTTTTGCACCGCACTAATCAGCCAGGGTTCATGGCTATTGTATTCTCAGACGATTTATATGTAGTTTATACCAAAAAATGGGAGCCAGGTTACTTTAAGGATGTATACCGGTTGCCTGGCACCCTTAATTACGCCACTACCATAATCAGTTTTATAAATGATGATACAAACGTAGTGTTTGATGGAAATGGAACAGTAATTGGCTCTACACCTTTGTATGAGGGTAGCTGGAGCAACGCACGCTTATCAACAATGCTGCCGGTTGATTATCAGCCTAATTTCCCCGCTATTGATCATACAAAATAAAATCCCTGTATATTTCTATTTATTAGATTAGGATTAGAAAATAGGTATTATAACAATTTTAATACCCGCTTTCATTAATAATTCATTTGTAAATGATTTAATTAGCATCTTCAAAAAAAAGTTTAACAGTATTTGATAAATGCGCTTTCTTCGGTTAATTGCATTCTGTTTTTTATGGCCGGTTTTAGCAATGGCTCAAAGCGGCAGTATATCAGGCAGGGTAACTTCTAAAGAAACCAAATCGGCTATTGCCCGGGCCAGTGTTTTTTTAAGCAATTCATCATTTGGTACCATAACCTCAAACGAGGGTAATTTTAGCTTAAATAACTTAAGGCCGGGTCAGTATACCTTAACAGTTACCATATTAGGCTACGAGGACTTTACAAAAACTGTATTGGTTAACGATGCCCCCATAAAAATTGATATTGAATTAGAGCCTAAGGCCATTCAGCTACGTGAGGTGGTTATATCATCAACCAGCGCGGCCGATTGGAAGCGAAACTATGCGCAGTTTAGAGAGGAATTTATAGGTACCGACCAGAACGCCAAAAGCTGCGACGTGATCAATCCTAAAATATTAAACTTTACGTATCATAGAACACAGCAGGTATTAGAGGCCGACGCCGATGAATTTTTAATAGTTGATAATCGCGCGCTCGGCTATCGGGTAAAATTTTTGCTCAGGAGCTTTAAGAGTGATAAAATTGCCGGGTTGGTAGCCTATGGTGGCGAGCGGCTTTTTGAAGAATTACCCGGAACGGCAGCGCAAAAAAAGAAATGGAAAATAAACCGTGACCTGGCCTATTATGGCTCGGCTATGCACTTTTACCGGTCTTTATATACAGACAAATTAAAGGAAGAAGGATTCGAGGTGCGTAAGCTAACCCGCATCCCTAACCCCGAACGCCCCGATGATCAGACAATTGTACGGAAGATCAATATGTATAAAACGATGCGGAGAATAGATTCGGCAAATCATTGGATAGATATCGCAAATCTGCCCAGGTATGCCAAAGAGAAAGTTTGGGATGTGCCATGGTTTTCGGTCGAGTTATTAAGAACCACACAACAACCGGGCATATTCGCGCTCACTTTTCCGGATTATTTATATGTGATGTATACTAGGAAAAGGGAGGAAACGCCCTTTAAAGATGTATTCAGGCCGTTGGATATGCCAAACTATGAAACTACCGTGGTAACGCTTTTAAATAAAGGGCGCTATACCTTATTTGATAAGAACGGCATTGTTGTGGATGAAAGCCCCCTTTACGAAGGCACCTGGAGCAAATCGCGCCTGTCAGAACTATTGCCGGTTGATTATGTGCCGTCAGACAAGCAATAATTGCCTTTCGGCATCAATGTAAATAATTACTACATTTGCCACGTAATCATTATGAAATTTATTTATCAAACCTGGTGGAAGGTAATAGCCGTTTTACTGGTTCTTTCGTCGGTAATTACCGGCCTGTTAGTTGCTGTACCCAAAAAATACATTGTTAACGAAACTATCCGCAACCTGTATTTTCACGTACCTATGTGGATGGGAATGCTTACGGTGTTTGTTGTTTCGGTTTATTTCAGCATCAGGTATTTAAGGTTCAATAAGGAAGAAGATGACCTGGCCGCGGTTGAATGTGTAAATACCGGCTTATTTTTTTATGCTTTAGGTTTATTAACCGGCATGTTTTGGGCCAAATATACCTGGGGCGAATACTGGAGTGGCGATCCGAAGCAAAACAGCGCGGCTATAGGTTTTTTACTATACGCGGCATACCTGGTGATGCGTAATGCTATTGATGAGGAACAGAAACGCGCGAAAATATCAGCTGTTTATAACATTTTTGCTTTCCCTATTATGGTTGTGGTGATATTTGTGCTGCCGCGATTAACAGACTCATTACATCCCGGCAACGGGGGCAACCCGGGGTTTGGCGGTAGCGACCTTGATAATACCATGCGCATATCATTTTACCCTGCCATGTTGGGGTGGAGCTTTATAGCCTTATGGATAGCTACGCTGCGTTACCGCATCCGTTTAATTGAATATAAAAAGAACGAAATAAATTAAATGAAACACCTTTCAGTTTTACTTTTATTATTACTGGGCTATACCGCTGCATTTGCCCAAACCCCCGAGATGGATGACGTTTTGCGGAGTTCAGGCAAAATATACGTTGTAGTAGTTGTAATTGCCATTATTTTCATCGGCCTGGCCATTTATCTGTTCTCGATAGACAGGCGATTGAAAAAAATCGAAAAGCAAAATCAGCCTGAAAAATAGTCTATGTTTGTTTAAACATAGTTTTTATACCGTTGTTAATAATAGTATTCAGTAATGGCTTATAATAAATTGCGATTTTGATAAAAAATGTATCAAATTTGCATCCATTATTAAGAATATCATATTTTATTAACACAAATTATGGCTACAAATAACTCAGCCGCTGATCAAAATACCCACTTTTTTGACGACGTATGCGCAAACTTTGATTATGCAGCGCAATTTACCAAGCATGATGCCGGCTTACTGGATCAAATAAAATCATGTAATAGTGTTTACCGTTTCCGTTTCCCCATACGCCGCGGAAATGGTTTTGAGGTGATAGATGCCTGGCGTGTTGAACACTCGCACCATCAATCGCCAACTAAAGGCGGTATCCGCTACAGCGAAATGGTTAATGAGGATGAGGTAATGGCGCTTGCCGCGCTCATGACCTACAAATGCGCTATTGTAAATGTACCCTTTGGCGGTGCAAAAGGTGGTATCAAGATCAATCCTAAAAATTATACCGTACAGGAACTTGAAAATATTACCCGCCGTTATACTGTCGAGCTCATCAAGAAAAACTTTATAGGCCCCAGCATTGACGTGCCCGCACCTGATTATGGATCGGGCGAGCGCGAAATGAGTTGGATAGCCGATACCTATGCTACCATGAACCCCGGTCAGTTGGATGCTATGGGTGCAGTAACCGGTAAACCTATTGCTTTACACGGTATAGCGGGCCGCCGCGAAGCTACCGGCCGTGGCGTTGCCATTGCTGCCCGCGAGTGCGTAAGTGTTGCCGAAGATATGCAGAAAATAGGGCTAACGCCGGGCATATCAGGCAAAAAAGTTATTGTACAGGGTTTAGGTAATGTGGGCTATTATTCGGCTAAATTCCTTGCCGAATTTGGTGCGCTGATAGTTGGCCTGTGCGAATTTGAAGGCGCTATTTACAACGAAGACGGTTTAGATATTGAAGCTGTTTTTCAGCATCGCAAATCAACCGGCTCTATATTGGGTTATGCAGGCGCTAAAAAAGAATTTAAAAATACAATGGAAGGCTTGGAACAGCCTTGCGATATTTTAGTTCCGGCAGCTTTAGAGAATCAGATCACCATCGCCAACATAAAAAGTATAAAAGCGAAAATTATAGTTGAGGGTGCCAACGGTCCAACCAGCCCCGAGGCCGAAGCCATATTTTACCAGAACGGAGGTATCGTTGTTCCAGATATGTATGCCAACGCCGGTGGCGTGACCGTATCGTACTTTGAGTGGCTAAAAAACTTGTCGCATGTGGCATTTGGCCGTATCAACAGGCGTTTTGAAGAAAACTCGAATCTTAACCTGGTAAATATGGTTGAAGGTATAACCGGGTTGGCCCTTACGCCGTTACAGCGCGCCACTATTATTAAAGGCGCGTCAGAACTTGAACTGGTTAACTCCGGACTGGAGGATACCATGATACGCTCGTACCATGAAATAAGGGAAATATATAAAGGAAATGATAAAATAAATGAAATGCGTACGGCCGCGCTGGTAGGCGTGATCAACAAAATTGCGGTATCCTATCAAAATCTGGGTATCTGGCCATAATTGCTAATACAATTTAACTTATACAACATCAGGATAATAATTTTTTAAGGGTCGGTTAAACCGGCCCTTAATTATTTAACAGAGGCAACGTATTATAGGTATAAAACGTATCTTAGTTGTACCGTTACCATATAGCCGATTAGATTAACCATTGCGTGAAAGCCTTATATAAGATACCCCTGTTGTTCTTGCTGCTGGCAAGCCTGCATACTTTTGCCCAATGCCCGCCCAACATTGGGTTTGAGGATGGTACCTTTGACCATTGGACCTCATATATTGGTTATGTTAACCCGGACGGTACAGTAGCAGTTGATGCAGTATCAGGCCCGGTGCCCAACAGGCAGACACTGATCAGTAAAGATGCCCCGGGCTTTGATACGTTTGGCCACTTTCCGGTTAATTGCCCCAATGGCAGTAAATATTCCATACGCCTGGGTAACTCCGATACCGGCAGGCAGGCAGAACGGGTTTCCTATGATTATTTGGTCCCTCCCGGAAATTCGACCACACTCATTTTAAATTACGCGGTTGTTTTACAGAATCCCAACCATACAGCCCAGGAGCAACCACGTTTCAGGGTGAAGATATATGATGTTACGGACAACACCGAAATTGCCTGCCCCCAATTTGATTTTATAGCTTCATCTGACTTGCCCGGCTTTAAATTGTCTGATGTGGTAACCACCGGGCGGGGCGGTACAACTTCAATCTATTATAAAGAATGGTCGTCAACAACTATAAACCTGGCAGGTTATAGCGGTAAAGAAGTACGCCTGGAGTTTACAACTAATGATTGTACACGGGGAGGTCACTTTGGCTATGCTTATCTTGATCTGGAAGAAAATTGCGGATCGGCTATCACCGGTAATACTTATTGTAACGGGCAACCGGGTGTCACTTTACATGCTCCAAGCGGTTTTGATGGTTATAAATGGTATAAGGTTACCGATGTGACAAGAGAAATAGGGCAGGGCCCAACGTTAAGCATATCCCCGGCTCCGCCTGATAATACCACCTATCAATTAGTTATGACGCCCGTTGCAGGGGTAGGTTGTGTTGATACCTTATTTACTACTGTACACAAAGTAGGTGAAGACTTTAATTTAAAAGTGTTAGATACTGTTTATGGCTGCTCAAATACTGGAGCCAACCTTACCGCCGCCGCTGTAACGGCAGGCAGCTCATCGGGCCTTACATTTAGCTATTATAGCGATTCGCTGGCAACGGTGTATGCCTACTCGCCCGAGGCGGCAAAAGCGGGGAAATATTATATCAAAGGGATCAACGCCGAAGGGTGTTTAAACATATTACCGGTTAATGTGGTGCTAATTGACCCACCGCTGATCAATGTCACCGATCCGCCGCCGGCCGATTTTCCGACAGGCGTAAATATTACCCAAGCCTTTACGCATCAGGCCGGAGTTACCTATGTTTATTACAGCGATGCCAAAACCACGGTTCAGATAAGCGATCAAACCAATGTAAAGCATCCGGGTACTTATTATGTTGTAGGGACAAATAGTTTAGGCTGCACTACCGTACGGCCCATTAAAGTAGTTATCAATCCACCAAAATTTAATATCACTGCGCCCAATACGTTTACACCAAATAACGATGGTGTGAATGATCATTTTGCGCTGAATATTATAAGCCTTGATAATGTAATAACCTTTGGCGATCTGAAAATTTATAACAGGTATGGCCAGTTATTATTTATGAGTAAATCACTCACCGGCTTTTGGGACGGTACTTATAAAGGTAAAAATTTGCCTACGGGTACTTATTACTGGGTTTTTAACGGTATTAATAATTATGATGACAGCAAGGTTACCAAGGCCTCATCCATCACCATTCTTCGTTAATTATTAATAATTATTCTAAATAACACATATCTTTAGTAATAAACATTATTAGCTATACGTTTTGTATTTTTGTAAACTTTAATTACAGGAAATAAACCGTTAATGAAAAAATCTTCCATATTTGGCCTTGTTGTTATAGCTATAGCTATAGCGGTTATTATAAGTGTTTACTCTAACTCAAGCACTTATGGCTCATTTAAAGATGCACAAAGCTCAAATGGCGAGTTGCACGTTGTTGGCCATTTAAATAAAGACAAACAATTGTATTACGATGCTACCAAAGACGCCAATTATTTTTCTTTTTATATGAAAGATAATAAGGGCGGTGAATGTAAGGTAGTATTTACCGGTACAAAACCACAGGATTTTGAACGGTCAGAGCAAATTGTGTTAACTGGGCAAATGCAAGGCAACGAATTTCACGCCACACATATATTGATGAAATGTCCGTCAAAATACAAACAAGACGACGTAGAGATTACCGAGACCAAGGCTAAACAAGCCAGTCTATAACCAATTTTTTTAATGGATACAGCTTTTAAAGGCGAACACCTTTTACCCGGCCATCTGGGCCAGTTTTTTACTATTCTGTCATTTGGTTCGGCCCTGTTAGCTGCTATCAGTTATTATTTTGCTACTACTAACCCCTTAGATACTTCGTGGAAACGCCTTGGCCGCATCAGCTTTTTTGTTAACACGGGGTCAGTTATCGGTATTGTAGCAACACTATTCTATATCATCTTCAGCCATCTTTTTGAATATTATTACGCCTGGGAACACTCATCGCGCGCTTTGCCGGTACACTTTATCATCTCCAGTTTTTGGGATGGGCAGGAGGGCAGCTTCCTATTATGGAACTTCTGGCAGGCGGTAATAGGTAATGTATTGATATGCCGCGCCAAATCATGGGAAAACCCGGTGATGGCTATGGTTGCTTTATCACAAGCTATTTTGGCTACCATGCTGATAGGGGTTGATATATTGGGCCAGCGTATAGGTTCATCACCATTCATTTTGCTACGCGAGGCATTGAATCTGAAAGATATGGTGCCGATGTTCACGGTTAATCCGGAGATGTACAGTAACTACCTGATCTATGTGGCTAAAGATGGTCAGGGTATGAACCCGCTGCTGCAAAACTATTGGATGGTAATACACCCGCCAACCTTATTTTTAGGTTTTGCATCCATGATCGTTCCGTTTGCTTACGCCATTGCCGGATTATGGCAAAAACGCTATACCGAATGGGTTAAACCTGCCATCCCATACTCATTATTCGCGATGATGGTACTGGGTACAGGTATTATCATGGGCGCTTTCTGGGCTTATGATTCCTTATCATTCGGCGGTTTTTGGGCCTGGGACCCGGTAGAAAATGCTTCTATCATTCCGTGGCTGATATTGGTTGGCGCTATGCACGTACTCATTGTGTATAAAAATACGGGGCACTCTTATATTACAGGTACCATATTGGTTTTAACCAGTTTTGTATTAGTATTATATGCCTCATTCCTTACCCGTAGCGGTATATTGGGGGAAACATCAGTACATGCTTTTACCGATGCCGGTATGTTCTGGCATTTGGTAGCTGATGTGATCATCTTCCTGGTGTTAGCTATCGTCATGCTGGCTATCCGCTGGAAAGAATTGCCTCGTACAAAAAAAGACGAGGATACTTACTCGCGCGAATTCTGGATGTTTGTTGGCGCCATTTTCCTGGGATTGTCTTGTTTCCATTTGGTGGTGGTATCGTCTATCCCGGTTTGGAACGCTATGTTTGGTACCAAACTTGCCCCTCCAACAGATCCGGTTAAGCATTATAATATTGTTCAGGCTTCGTTCGCGGTAGTGATCACTTTGTTAACCGGCTTTACCCAATTCCTGAAATATAAAAAGACGGATATCACCAAATTCTTTGCTACAACAATCGTTTACTTACTGCTTGCTGCCATCATTGCGGCAGCTATAGTTTATGCGACGGGTGTATACAAACTGCAGTTTGTATTTATACTGATCATGGTAGGCGCTATTTACTCTATTTTTGCTAATGGCAAAATATTGATCGACGCGTTTAAAGGGAAATTTAAGCTGGCTGGGTCAGCCGTATCGCATATTGGTTTTGGGTTGATCATGGTTGGCGCGCTGATATCGGCAGGTACCAGCAAAGTGATCTCAGAAAATACCACGGGCGAGCAATTTTCGGACGAGTTTGTGAAAGCAAAAAACAACCCGAAAGAAAATATTTTGCTTAACAAAAACGTACCGGTACAAATGGGTAAATACCTGGTAACTTATGTGGGCGACTCTGTTTCGAAACCTAATCATTACTTTAAGGTAGATTATAAGGTGATGGATGAGAACGGTAAGGTAAAAGAAGAATTCATCCTGAAGCCGAATGCACAGGCTAACCGTAAAATGGGCTTGATATCATCGCCTGATACCCGTCATTATTTGTTGAGCGACCTGTATACCCATATTACCTATACCAATGCTATGGACATAGACGACGGAACTCCCGAAACTGCCCATGATGAAACCGATGATGATAAAAAGTACGAAGCGCCTTTAACTTACGAGGTTGCCCCGGGCGATACTATCCGTTTCAGGGAAGGGTATATGACCTTACAAAGCATTGCCAAGGTAGACAAAGTGCAGGATATTGATTTGACCGATAAAGACATTGCCATAGGCGCCAAACTGCAAATAGTATCGCACAATAAAACCTATACTGCCGAGCCGGTATACATGATACGAAGCAACAACGCTTTTGATTTTGCCCGCAAGGTTGATGATGCAGGTTTAAAACTGCGTTTTACCAAAGTATTGCCTAAGCAAAGTAAAATAGAGATCACACTTTACCAGCAGCCCGAAAGTGCTAAAAAATGGATCGTGATGCGCGCCATTCAGTTCCCTGATATCAACTTCCTGTGGTCGGGTACTATTATTATGGTGATCGGTATATTGCTGTCTATTTTTAGAAGAAATAAAGAATTAAAAACAGTTTAACAAGCCCCACCCAACCCTCCTAGGAGGGAGAGGGCTTTTAATATTAAAAATAAAAGTCTCCCCTACAGGGGAGATTTAGAGGGGGCTTATGCGTATCACCATTATCGGTTCGGGCAATGTGGCTACTCACCTGGCTGCCACGTTTAAAAATGTTGGGCATGTAATTGTACAGGTATATAGCCGCAACCTGCAAAACGCTGCGCTGCTGGCTTACCATGTAAAGGCTGAACCTATTGATGATCTGCAGCAAATAAACCCCGAAACTGATCTTTTTGTGATCGCCGTTAAAGATGACGCTATTGGCATAGTAGCCGAGCAATTAGCCCCATATCAAAAACTCATAATACATACGTCCGGCGCAGCCGACATATATACCTTGTTGGCTTTTACGGACAACGCGGGTGTATTTTATCCGCTGCAAACATTCAGCAAAACACGCGAGGTTGATTTCAGAAACGTGCCGCTTTGTATTGAAGGTGCAGACGAAAATATTACCCGAGAGTTAGAGCAGATCGCCCAAAACATCAGCAATAAAGTTTACCGGGTTAACAGTGCGCAGCGAAAAGTGCTGCACCTGGCGGCAGTATTCGCTAATAATTTCCCTAATTACCTTTACACCATATCCCAGCAAATATTAGAACAAAACGGACTGGTTTTTGATCTGTTGCGCCCACTGATATTAGAGACCGCGCAGAAAGTTCAGGAATCATTGCCGGCTGCCATGCAGACCGGTCCGGCGGTGCGCAACGACGAAACTACGATGAATAATCATTTACAACTGCTTAGCAATGAGCCTGCTTTACAGAAGCTTTATAAACTGTTAAGTCAGGGTATTATCAAATTGGATATTACAACGCAGGGGGACAAGTAATTTTGTTACTTTTGCCAAAATGAATATTTTTAAAGTAAAGATAAACTTTGAGGAAAAAGAGCACGAATCTGTTGAGTTGCCCATTGCCGAAGGTGAGTCTGTATTAGACGTTTGCCTGGAAAACGGCATTGAGTTACAGCATAATTGCGGTGGTGTTTGCGGATGCAGTACCTGCCACATATACGTGAACAAGGGGATGGATAATATCCAGGAGATATCAGATAAGGAAGAGGATTTTATTGACCGGGCGGTTAACCCGCGCATAAATTCGCGCTTAGGCTGCCAGTGTGTGATCATTGACGGTGATATTGAGGTTACCCTGCCTGATCAGTCGCAGTTTTTAGGACATTAATAAGTGATACGTGTTGCGTAACACATAAACAAAATATAAATGACAAACGATAAATTTGCCCTGCCTATTAACTGGAGCGATCATGAAGACATAGCCATGTCTTTATATGAAAAGTTTGGTGATGATTTTAACGAGTCAAGAATATACCGCATCCGTTTTACCGACCTTTTGGAGTGGGTGCTTCAGCTACCTAATTTTGCCGGTACCCGCGAGCAATCAACCGAAGGGCATCTGGAGCAGATACAATCGGCCTGGGTATATGAGTGGCGGGATAACCAATAATCCAGTAGGCAGTTTTAAGTTGGCAGTAACTTCTAACTTAAATGGCCATACATTAATAAAAATAGTAACTGCGAACTGCCAGCTAACAACTGCCAACTGACCACAATGGAATCATTTTTAAACAAGCTTAAAGATATAACCACTTTCATTTTTGATGTGGATGGTGTATTGACGGACGGTTCTGTTTTTATTACAGATACCGGCGAGCAAAGCCGCGCCTTTAACATTAAAGATGGCTATGCCATGCAGTTAGCTGTAAAATGTGGTTATAATGTTTGCGCCATATCGGGCAGCCGCTCAAAAATTGCGATACATCGCTTGAATAGCTTGGGCGTTAAGGATGTGTTTATTGGGGCGCATGTTAAAATGAATAAGTTTAAAGATTACCTGGAAGCAAATAGCATTATAGCTACCAATGTTTTGTACATGGGTGATGATATCCCTGACCTGGCCGTAATGAAACTGGCCGGTTTACCCGTTTGCCCTGCCGATGCTGCCGAAGAAATTAAAGCGGTTAGTATGTATGTTTCTCCGCTGGGCGGCGGCAAAGGCTGCGCGCGCGATGTGATAGAGAAAGTACTGAAGGTACAGGATAAATGGATGAGCGAAGAAGCGTATAGCTGGTAGCGGTTAGATAATGGTTCATGGATGATAGTTCATGGATCATGATTTTGGCTATGATCTATGAACCATTAACTATGAACTACAATAATTTCCCCCCGATCATTCTTGCATCAAAATCGCCACGCCGACAGGAATTGTTGAAGCTGATGGATCTGGATTTCCGGATTGTGCTGAAAGAAGTAGACGAGTCGTATCCTGATAATTTAACTCCCGAAGAAATTGCCGTTTTTATCGCCCAAAAAAAGGCCACTGCTTTTGATGAAACGGTTAGTGATGAGGTAGTGCTTACTGCCGATACCATTGTAAGTATTGACGGTCATATATTAGGCAAGCCCGAAACAGAACAGCACGCCATTGAAATGCTGAAAATGTTATCCGGCAAAGTACACCAGGTTATTACCGGGGTCTGCCTGTTTTACAAACAACAATACCACAGCTTTTATGATGTTTCTGATGTTACCTTTCGTGCGTTAACAGACGACGAGATCATCAACTATGTAACCAAATATAAGCCCATGGATAAAGCGGGCTCGTATGGTATACAGGAGTGGGTAGGGGTAACCGGTATTGTCAAAATTAATGGCTCATACACCAACGTTGTTGGTTTACCTACCGAGAAGTTGTACCAGGCTTTGGTGAGGCTTAAATAGTTTATTCCTCACAACAACGTCCTATAAATTTTCCTGTCATTCTGAGCATAGCGAAGAATCTTGTAAAATTTGCTATGAATAATGTATAAGATTCTTCGCTATGCTCAGAATGACAATTGGGGCAATTTATTACCTCACCCTTAAACTATTATTCCCCCTGTTCACATCAGGTAAAGCGTTGTCCGGATCAATAGTTACTGTTTTAGCTTCGGTAGTGGTTGGTATGGTAAACGTGGTGACTTTATTTTGCTGCCAGGTTTCAACAGGCAACCTCATACGGTAGTTACTGCCATCTTTCAAATTAACCTCTATCGTAAATGGCATGGCCATTTCTTCTTTGTTAGCAACTATTATCTGAA
>DATJJI010000046.1:0-14791 GCA_035492275.1 Mucilaginibacter sp. | reverse complement strand
GCCGTACTGGCATTTAGCAAGGCTTTATCCTGGTTTGACCGTAAGGTTATCGATGGGTTTGTTAACCTGTTATCACGTATAACCATAGCGCTGTCAAAGGTAGCTGCCTGGCTTGATCGTTACATTGTTGACGGATTTTTGCACCTGCTTACCGAAATAGTACAAATTACAGGTAATTTTATCCGCAGATTTCAAGGCGGTAAAATTCAATATTATTTGTTTAGTATGCTGGCCATTGTGCTCATGCTGTTTATTTTAAAAATACTTATTTAGGTTAGATATGAGATTTGAGATAATAGATTTGAGATTAAACTTTGATATGGGCAACAAATCCCACTCGCCACTCACCACTCACTACTCACCACTCGCATGAATATATTAACCCTACTCATATTTATCCCCCTGCTGTTTGGCTTGATCATCGCGTTGATGCCATCCAACTGGCGCGGCAGCTTTAAATATTTAACCCTGGTAGCTACTTTGGTGCAATTGGGCATGAGTGTGTGCATATACCTTAACTTTAAAACAGGCGCGGGTTTTAGCGGTATAGCTGCCGAGAGCCAATATCAGTTTGTGCAAAAACTGCCCTGGATTAATCTTGACCTGGGTAGTATGGGCCATATGCAAATGGAATATTTTGTGGGGATAGACGGTATATCAGTCACGCTGTTGGTAATGACCTCATTGGTATTAGTAATAGCCGCGCTGGCGTCGTGGGAGATCAAAAGCAACCTGAAAGGCTTCTTTGTGCTTTTCCTGATATTGGACATGGCGGTGCTGGGCGTATTTTGCTCGCTTGATTTTTTCCTGTTTTACATCTTTTACGAGTTGATGCTGCTGCCTTTATACTTCCTGATAGGGATGTGGGGCGGCGCAAGGCGTGAGTATGCGGCTATCAAATTCTTCTTATATACCTTGTTCGGTTCAGTATTTATGCTGCTGGTGATGATAGGTTTGTACCTGTCGGTTATCGACCCTGCAACAGGTAATCATACCTTTAATATGGTGCAAATGATGAACCCGGCAAACTATGCCCCGGGCTCCATATTTGGAGCGATGAGTCATTATACCTTATTTGGTGTGCCGGCACGTACCATGGGCTTTATTATTCTGTTTATCGCTTTCGCCATTAAGGTGCCGGTTGTTCCCCTCCACACCTGGCTACCCGATGCGCACGTAGAAGCGCCAACTCCGGTATCTATCATCCTGGCGGCTATCCTGCTAAAAATTGGCGGATACGGAATTATCCGTATTTGCTTAGGTATCTTTCCTGAAGTAGCCGCTTCAGGCGCGTTTTGGCTGGGGTTATTGGGTGTCATCTCTATTCTATACGGCGCGCTGAATGCGTTGGCTCAACGCGATCTGAAACGGGTTATCGCTTACTCATCCGTATCGCAAATGGGCTTTGTACTGCTGGGTATTGCCTCGCAAACTGCCGAGGGTTTAAGTGGCGCGGTTATACAAATGGTGAGCCACGGCTTCCTGTCTGCCATGCTGTTCTTCCTGGCGGGTGTGGTTTATAACCGGGTGCATGACCGTGATATTTATCATTTCCGTGGCTTAGGTACACTGATGCCAAAATATACAGTTTTTGTAATGATCGCCTTTTTTGCATCTTTAGGCTTGCCTGGTTTCTCCGCATTTATTGCAGAGGCATTCTCGCTGGCCGGCGCGTTTAAGTCGCCATCGGTTAACGGTTTACTGCCTTATTGGATGTCGGTTTGCGGCGCTGTGGGCCTGCTGTTAAGTGCCTGCTATTTTCTTTGGACGCTGCAGCGTATGTTTTTTGGGCAGGTATCTTTAAAAGGCGGCGAGGTCTGGAAAACTGCTTTGGCCGATCTCAATCCGCGCGAAATTATCAGTCTGCTGCCGTTAGTTATTATTGTATTGGTTTTAGGTATTATGCCTTCGTTGGTATTTGATCAGATCAATGATTCGGTACTGGCTTTAGTACAGTTTTTACATATCACTAAATAAGCAATGCACGAACTGTTACCCTATATAACTGCACAGCTAAACAAAATTTTGGCAGACACCCACTATTTCATGCCCGAAATTTACCTGTCTGCATTATTTATAGTGGTGCTTATTACTGATCTGCTCTTCGGCCGGGAATCAGAGCGAATGTGCCGTATCGTGGCCTGCGCAGGTATAGTAGTCGTTTTATCCAAAGATGTAGTTCAATTATTGATGGTGAAAAACCAGGTAGAGTTTCTATTCAGCGGTATGTTGGTACAAACACATACCTCGCTTATCTTCCGCATCATTATTGATATTACCGCGTTTCTGCTGCTGTTATATTTTGGCTGGGACAAGCCGTTGCGCTCGCATAATAAGAAATTATCAGACCTGTACTCCATCACCATTGCTTCTGTACTCGGCCTCCATTTAATGACCATGGCGGTTAACCTCTTATCGATCTACTTATCAATCGAGATGGTTTCCATTGCCTCGTATCTGCTGGTAGCTTATCGTTCAGAAAATACCTTTAGTACCGAGGCCGGTTTAAAATATGTGTTGTTCGGCGCGGCGGCTTCGGCTATTATGTTGTACGGCATATCGTTATTGTATGGCTTTACCGGTACGTTAGGTTTGTTCAATGTCAATTTTATGCCGGGCCTTACCCATACTGATCCCGTGGCGGTAACTTTTGCGCTTGTTCTGGTATCAATCGGCATTGGGTTTAAATTATCATTTGTGCCTATGCACTTTTGGGTGCCCGATGTATATGAAGGAGCGCCTACACCTGTTACTGCCTATCTGTCTACCTTGCCCAAAATAGCTGCCTTTGGCTTGCTGATCAATTTTTTAACCCCTTTTATCAGCTCATTGGATTGGAAAGCGGTCGATTTTGGTTTATATCTGTCAATTATTGGCATTGTTACCATGATAGCGGGCAATTTTGCCGCTGTTTTGCAAAATAATGTGAAAAGAATGCTGGCTTACTCAAGTATTGGCCATACCGGTTTTGCTTTAATGGCGATTGTTACTTTTACAGCGCAGGGAGTTACCGCTTTAATTTATTATTTAGTGGTGTATGCCATAGCCAACATTGGCGCGTTGATGCTGGTAAGTTATTTTAGTCACGCTACAGGCTCGGATGATGTGCGGAGCTATAAAGGTTTGGGGCTCAAATATCCGGCTGCTTCAGTTTGCTTTATTATTATCCTGATCTCGTTAACCGGTTTACCTGTAACCGCGGGCTTTGCCGGTAAGCTAATGGTATTCTCGACGGTGTATGGTGTTTACCAGCAAAATCATAATGTATGGCTATTGCTGCTTACTATTACCGGGGCGCTTACTACAGTAGTATCCCTGTTTTACTATATTAAAGTGCCGCTTAATTTATTTTTGAAACGTTCAGATAATACAACAGAACCAATTAATAATTCCGGATATATTATAGGTTTTGCAATTGTTATATGCATTATCTTGGTACTTTCCGGTATTTTCCCTGACCAAATCACAAGATTTTTATAAAAACCACCATTTTGCAATCTTTTTTGTAAAAAATTAACATTTATTTCATTTTTATATGATTTAAATCATAATTTCAGGCGTTTTTTCAAATTATCCTTAGATATTTCAATGAAGCGCTATTTTCCATTTTTTATTATACTATGTGTTTTAGTATTAACCTTTATTTTTCCTTCTGTCGATTTTAAAAATACCGGCAAATCACATTTTGATACCGGCGATATAGCCTGGATGTTAATGTCGACCGCCCTGGTTTTAATTATGACGCCCGGCTTGGCGTTTTTTTACGGTGGTATGGTGAACAAAAAAAATGTGATCTCTACCATGCTGCAAAGCGTGATCTGTATGGTGATTATTACCGTAATGTGGGGCATATTTGGATTCAGCCTTGCTTTCGGCGATAGTTTTTACGGCATTATTGGCAACCCGGGTACTTATTTTATGATGAAAGGCATGCTGGGCGATTCGACCTGGAAACTGGCACCAACTATACCATTGCTGCTGTTTGCCATGTACCAACTAAAGTTCGCCATTATTACCCCGGCACTGATAACCGGTGCTTTTGCCGAACGTATCCGCTTTAACTCTTATATCATATTTTTGTGCCTGTTCAGCATATTCATATTCTCGCCGCTGGCACACTGTACCTGGCACCCGGATGGCTTATTAAATAAATTAGGCGTGCTTGATTTTGCCGGTGGAACGGTTGTGCATATGTCGGCAGGGTGGGCAGCCTTAGCATCGGCTATTTATTTGAAGAAAAGAAATGAGCCCAGCCATGCGCCTGCCCGTATCACCTATGTATTAATAGGTACCGGCTTATTATGGTTTGGATGGTTTGGTTTTAACGCAGGCTCGGCTTTTGGCGCTAATCATTTAGCGGTAACTGCTTTGGCAACCAGTACCACTGCATCGGCAGCCGCAGGTTTAACCTGGATATTTTTTGATATGCTGAAGGGCCGTAAGCCGTCGGCTATGGGTACCTGTATAGGTGCAGTAGTGGGTTTGGTAGCTATTACCCCCGCTGCCGGCTATGTATCGGTACCGCACTCGTTAGCCATCGGTATCATATCATCGGTAGTGAGTAATCTGGTAGTTGAATGGCGCACCCGCACCTCGATAGATGATACGCTCGACGTATTCCCTTGCCACGGTGTTGGTGGTATGGTAGGTATGCTACTTACCGGTGTGTTTGCTAACAAAAATGTAAATATGGCCAATACCAGTGGTAACGGTTTGTTTTTTGGCGAAACGCATTTGTTCATGGTGCAATGTGTATCGTTGGTAGCGGTTTCTATATTCGCGTTTTTTGGTTCGCTGCTACTGCTTAAAATTACAGATATGATATCGCCTTTACGTGTTTCTAAAGAAGATGAGGTAATAGGATTGGATATTAGCCAGCATGGCGAAAGATTATAGCTTTTAATCACCTAAAACAATTATAAATTCTGAAAAGACCGGTTGATTAGCCGGTCTTTTTTTATTTTTATACAACCAAATAAACTTTGTTATGGAAAATACCTCTTTTACCATTGCAGTTAATCATACAGAATACACCGTAAAGCCCCTTCCGGGCATCCCGCAGTTATTTGATATAAGTTGCGGCAAAGCTTACCACCAGATAGGTAAAACCGATGCCGGCTTATGGGTTTATGTAGAAAACCCAACCTCGGTACAGCATATGCCTTTGCAGCAGATAGGTGAAGGGATAGAGGCGTATTTATTTGGAGAGGATGAAGAGTAGCCGCGTTAGGGATGGCAGCGGATACCGGCCTTGCGCCTAAGGCCTGCAGGCGTATGAGCGTACAGCCCGCCCCGATTTTAATCGGGGAACGCCCACATTAATATATTATACATACTTAATATAGCTATCAATGTAAAAAAACAACGCTATAATAATTAAAAGACACTCCAAACATCACATTAAGTTATTATACATTTTAATACGAATTAATGACAATCAATTTAACCGTAGTTAACGATAAAGTTATAACTTTGCGTGCTCATCATCAATCATGAGCGATCAGATTAAACATGAATGCGGTGTGGCATTTATCCGCTTACTAAAGCCACTTTCTTTTTATCAGCAAAAATACGGCACTGCGCTGTACGGCTTAAACAAACTTTACCTTTTAATGGAGAAACAGCATAACCGGGGCCAGGATGGCGCGGGCGTTGCTACCATTAAACTGGATGTTGCCCCGGGCAAGCGGTACATTAGCCGGCATCGATCGATGGCATCAAACGCGGTGGCTGATATATTTGAATATATCCAGAAAAAGTTTGCCGACATACAAAAGGATTCGCCCGAAAAAATGGCGGATGCAGAATGGCTCAAAGACAACGTAAGCTTTACCGGCGAAGTGTTATTGGGCCATTTGCGTTATGGCACACATGGCAAAAACAGCATTGAAAGCTGCCACCCCTTTTTAAGGCAAAACAACTGGATGACACGTAACCTGGTTATTGCGGGCAACTTTAACATGACCAATGTTGATGAGCTGCTGCAGCAATTATATGACCTGGGACAGCACCCGAAAGAAAAAGCCGATACCGTTACTGTGCTCGAAAAAATGGGCCACTTTATTGATACCGAAGTGCAGGGCCTTTTTGATCAGTATAAACGTGAAGGGCTGGACGATAACGCCGAGATAAGCAAGCTGATAGCTAACGATATGGACGTGGCTAAAATTCTGCATAAATCGGCCCGTAACTGGGACGGTGGCTATACCATTGCCGGTATGCTGGGCCACGGCGACGCCTTTATTATGCGCGACCCGGTAGGTATACGCCCGGCTTATTATTACTACAATGATGAGATAGTGGTAGCGGCATCAGAGCGCCCTGCTTTGCAAACTGCTTTTAATATCCCGATAGATGACATCAGGGAAATAAAACCCGGCCATGCTTTAATTATTAAAAAGAACGGCAAGATATCTGAAGATATGTTTAGCCAGCCGGTTGAAAAGAAAGCCTGCTCATTCGAGCGCATTTATTTTTCGAGAGGCAGTGATGCTTCTATTTACCGTGAGCGTAAACAATTGGGCCGTTTGCTTTGCCCGCAAATTTTAAGCGCGGTTGACCATGATATAAAAAACACTGTATTTTCCTATATCCCTAACACTGCCGAGGTTGCTTTTTATGGGATGGTAGAGGGAATACACAAATACATAAAAAAATACCAGCGCGACAGGCTGCTTAACCGTGAGGATAAAATAAGCGAAGAGGAATTGACCGAAGTGTTGTGCATGGCACCGCGTATTGAAAAAATAGCCATTAAAGATGTTAAGCTGCGTACGTTCATCACACAGGATGCCGACCGCAGCGAAATGGTAGCGCACGTATATGATACTACTTACGGCCTCATAAAAAATGGCACGGATACGTTGGTGGTACTTGACGATTCTATTGTTCGCGGTACTACATTAAAACAAAGTATCCTGAAAATACTGGACCGTTTGGGCCCTAAAAAAGTAGTGGTGGTTTCATCGGCACCGCAAATACGTTACCCGGATTGTTACGGCATTGATATGTCGCGCATGGGTGAGTTTGTTGCGTTTGAGGCGGCTATCAGCTTGTTGAAAGAGGCCGGTAAAGAGCAAATAATATTAGAGGTTTACCAAAAATGTAAGGATAGCGCCAACCTGCCTAAAGAAAAGGTGGTTAACTATGTAAAAGCTATTTACGAGCCGTTTACCGACCAGCAGATATCAGACCGTATAGCAAAGATCATTACACCAAAAAATATCAACTGCGAGGTACAGGTAATTTACCAAACTTTAGATAACCTGCACAAAGCCTGCCCCGACCATACCGGCGACTGGTATTTCTCGGGCGATTTCCCTACCCCTGGTGGTAACAAGGTTGTAAACCGCGCCTTTGTAAACTGGATGGAAGGAAAAAATCAAAGGGCGTACATGTAATTAAGCTAAAGGCTTAAAGGTAAAAGGCGAAAGGTATTTAAACTTTCGCCTTTTTATTTTGGAGTAAAAAACCTTTTACCTTTAGCCTTTTAGCTTTGACCTTCTCACGTCCCAAACTGCCTGAAATGATGGTCAAGGTGCATCCAGTTAAGCTGTGACCACTCGGTAGGTTTAAATGTTTTAAAATAGGGATGGGGGTGTTTTACCAGTCCGCTTTCGCCTTTTGTTAGCGCGCTTTTTATAAGTACGACAAACTTTTCTTTTTCTTCGTCAAATGCGCAATCGTAGGTAACCTCAAAATGTTTATAGGTTGGTATGTTTTTGTCGAGCCGTTCAACTTTCAATAATCTTCTCTTTGCTATGTTACCGAATACACGCCCTATCCAATGGCGTTTTATTTTGGTGTTGCCAAGAGCCATGTTCATGCTTTTTTGGCAGTGCGCCATCATTTGCGCGGATGTTAATTTGCCCCATAAAGCGGGGGTGTCTTCCTGCAACTTGTTAATACGGTGAATCAACTCGGCATTATTATCCGCGTTAAAAATACTTTTCATTGTGTAAGAGGGCAGGGGCAGTTAAATATAGGAAAATTTTGAATTATGATTATGCAGCAATTGGAGAAAAAACATAATGTGTAACCAATTTATCCAGCAATATTAATGAGGCGATGACCAAAGCGATGCCTGCGACTTCATTAAGGCGGTGAACAAATTTTTCGGAGATCCTGTCGCGCAGCTTATTAGCGTAAAATGCCTTGGTGGTATCAAGTCCAAATTGCACAATCAACACGGTTATAAACATAATGGCAATTTTAAATGCCCTGTGATGTACCCCGTTATGATATATGGTGCTGGCCGTACCGATAACGGTTATCCAATGAAATAAAATGGCCGGATTAAAGATGCACATCAAAAAACCTTTCAAAAAATAGCCGGTGCGCTTAAGGCCGGTAGGGGCCACATTATCATAGTTTACTTTGGCTTTCTTAAAAATATAACGGATACCTACTATAAATAGGATGATGCTGCCTACAACGCCTGCAATGGTTTTAGTTTGGCTGCTAACCTCGAATAATTGCGAGCCAAATAAAATGGCTCCAACAAAAACAACATCGCTGCATACTACGCCTAATGCCAGGAAAACACCCGCGTGAAAACCACGCTCAATGCTGGTTTTTATTAAAGCAAAGAAAACGGGTCCTGTTAGAAATGTCAGCACTATCCCAATCCCAATTCCCGAAATAACAGCTTCTATCATTAATACTTTTTAGCCTGATTCAGTTTGAAGTATGCGAATATGCAACTTTTATCTCTTAAACAAAGAAAAGTTAATGTTGTGTGTTCATTAATTTAATGTTGTTTGTTTATTAATTAAAAAGTATAATGAGAATTATAAAAAATGGTTATGTTAGTGGTTTAAAACCACCGACAAAACTTAAACAGAACAATGGAACAAAACAATTCAAAGAATTACGGATCGGCTTTATATACGCTGATCACCGTATTTTTCTTCTGGGGCTTCTTAGCGGCTTCAAACGGTATATTTATACCTTTTTGCAAAACACACTTTAGCCTTACTCAATTTGAATCACAATTAATAGATTTTACTTTTTATGGGGGATACTTTATCGGTTCGCTGATATTGTATTTTGCTTCGCAAGCCACCAAGGTTGATATATTGAACAAACTGGGTTATAAAAACGGTATTGTTTTGGGTTTGGGTGTTTCGGCTCTGGGTGCTTTAGGCATGGTTCCGGCGGTTGATTCTGGTTCATTTGGCTTTATTTTATTCTCTTTCTTTATTATAGCTATCGGCTTTTCTTTACAGCAAACCGCGGCCAACCCATTTGTGGTTGCCTTAGGCCCGCCCGAAACCGGATCGAACCGTTTAAACTTTGCAGGCAGCGTGAATAACATCGGCGCTTTATTGGGCCCGGTTGTGGTAAGCGTGGTATTATTTGGTACCGCTACATCAGCAACAGCGGCTGCTAATGTGCAGATATCATCTATTAACAATTTATACTACATACTGGCAGGCTTATTCATAGCTGTTGCTATATTCTTCTGGGTATCTAACCTGCCAAAGGTTACCAGCGACGAAAAAATTGAAGCCAGTACCAAAGCAAATGTGCCTTTGCTCATATTATTTGTTGCCTTCCTGATGATATTGGCTGCCGATCCGATCAGCCTTAAAACAGGTATACCAAGCCAGTATTTTGTATATGCTTCATTAGTGATCATCCTGGGTACCTTAATCAGTACCATCTTCGCATCGGCCCGTGACAAAACAGGCTGGGGCGCTATGCAGTATCCGCAGTTAATTTTAGGTATGATAGCCATTTTTACTTACGTAGGTACCGAGGTAACTATACAAAGCAACATGGGTTCGCTGCTTAAAACTCCCGATTTTGGTTCGTTTAACGAATCGCAAATCGCGCCGTATATCTCGCTTTACTGGGGCAGCTTAATGATAGGCCGTTTCACAGGCTCTATCGGCGCGTTTAATTTATCCAGAGCTACAAAAAATATATTAACTGTTATTGTTCCTTTCCTGGCATTTGGCCTGGTGCTGCTGGTTAATTACTCTACAGGTGCCGATGTAAGCAACCTGTATGTATATGCTATCAGCGTAGCGGTATTGGTTGTGGCATTTTATATCGGTCAGCAAAAACCAACACGTACCTGTATGGTGATGGGTTTATTGGGCGTTACCTTTATGTTGATAGGTTTATTCACCGTAGGTAAAGTAGCCACTTTCGCGTTTATCAGCGGTGGTCTATGCTGCTCAATCATGTGGCCTTCTATCTTCTCATTGGCTATTACCGGTTTAGGTAAATATACCAGCCAGGGTTCGGCATTTTTAATTATGATGATCTTAGGTGGTTCAATTATCCCACCGCTTCAAGGTAAAATAGCCGACGGTAGCTCGAATGTAATTCCGGGTATGAGTGGTTTACACTTCTCGTACATCATCCCTGTTCTGGGCTTTGCTTACATCGCCTTCTTTGCATGGAAAGTTAGCCGAGAGCTTAAGAAACAAGGTATTGATATTGATAACGTAGAAGTTTCAGGCGGACACTAATTAGTTATTAGGTTACTGAGTTATTAGGTTATGAATCGCTTAATAACTCAGTAACTGAATAACTCAATAACTAATATGAAACCCTCCTTCGATCATATCTTCATGAAACTGGCAACCGACCTTGCCTTGCGCTCGCATTGCGTAAAGGCACATGTTGGTGCGGTTTTAACGCAGGATACACGGATCATATCCATAGGTTATAACGGCCCCCCGGCAGGTACACATAACTGCGACGAGGAATGGCCCGAACAAGGTTGCCCGCGCGACTCGAAAGGCAGCTGCTCATTAGCGCTCCATGCCGAAGAGAATGCCATACTTTATGCCGTTAAAAGCGGTGCTAAATTGGAAGGCGCTACACTTTATACTACACTTTCTCCTTGCATTGCCTGCGCCAGGCTCATTTTCTCGGCAGGTATTAAGCAGGTTTACTTCGACAGATCATATGCCCAATACAAGGGCCTGGCCAGCGACGAAGGTGTCGACTTTTTGAACCGCTTTGGTGTGCCTACCGTGAAGCTAGACCCTGATTCGTAAGATTTATAGATTACCATGATCTGGTATTGATTGATCTCAATAATCTATCCTACAATCCTCTTATCCTGTAAATCTTAGTCGTGGGTGCCAAAATCGCTTAATTAATTGTAAATATTTCATACTATTTATTGAGGATTTTTTGCGAAGTTGCATTACCAATTATTATAACCAACCGACCAAGCTAAAAATGAAGAAATTACTTTGTGCAGCAGTAATGGCGTGTACGCTGTTTACCAATGTGTCTATCGCCCAAAAAACATTAACTAAAGATGAGCGCATGCACTGGTGGCGTGAGGCACGTTTCGGGATGTTTATTCATTGGGGGCTATATGCCCAGCTTGCCGGCGCTTATGACGGGCACCTGCAAAAACGCAGCGGCGCCGAGTGGATCATGAACATCAACAAAATCCCGGTTACTGATTACCAGGCCATCGCCAAACAGTTTAACCCGGTAAAATTTGATGCCGACGAGTGGGTGCGTACCGCGAAGGATGCAGGCATGAAATACATTGTGATCACAGCAAAGCATCATGATGGTTTCGCGTTGTTTAAATCGAACGCCAGCAAGTGGAACATTGTTGATGCTACACCTTATGGCAAAGATATTTTAGCGCAGCTGGCCGCGGCCTGTAAAAAATATGGTGTTAAGCTGGGCTTTTACTACTCGCAGGCGCAGGATTGGAATAACCCGGGTGGCGCGGTACGAAGAAATAAAGCTACAAACGGTTGGGACAGGCCCGATAGCGCCGCTATCGACGCTTATACCGCCGCGCATGATGGCCATTGGGACCCAAAGCAAACCACCTCAACGTTTGACGAATATATTGACCGTGTGGCTGTGCCGCAAGTAAAAGAGTTGCTTACTAATTATGGCGATGTAGCTGTTTTATGGTGGGATACGCCCGATTTTATGACTGTTGACGATGCGCTGAAGCTACAGGCATTGTTAAAATTGCAACCTCAAATTATTACCAACGACAGGTTGAAACGTCCCGATTTTCCGGGCGATACCAAAACGCCCGAACAGCGCATTCCTAACCCAAAAGAGTTGGACGGTATTGACTGGGAGACCTGTATGACCATGAACGGCACCTGGGGTTTCAGGGCTACAGATCATAACTGGAAATCGACCGAAACACTGATACATAACCTGTGCGATATTGCTTCAAAAGGTGGTAATTACCTGTTGAATGTTGGCCCTAAGGCCGACGGTACTTTCCCTGAGGAGAGTGTAACCCGCTTAAAAGAAATAGGTGAGTGGATGAAAGTGAACAGTGAGGCCATATACGCCACAAAGCGAAGCCCGTTGCCTAAGCTGGATTGGGGGCGTTGTACAGAAAAAGCCAATGGCAACAATACCATATTATACCTTGAAGTATTTAACTGGCCCAAAGATGGTAAGCTGGTCGTTCCGGCGGTTAGCAACGCGGTGATATCGGCCAAAATATTTGGAAGCAATGAAAAGTGCACTGCTAAAAACCAGGGTAATACGGTAGAGCTTACTTTACCTGCTAACGCGCCAAATGCTTATGCTTCGGTTATTAAATTGGTGGTGAGTGGTAGGGTAGAAGATTCGGCGGGGAAATAAAATAAATTAGTATGTCATTTCGAACGTAGAGAGAAATCTTAAAAAAGCGATTGTCTATCGTATAAGATTTCTCTCTACGTTCCAAATGACATGAGGAGCTATTAAATCATATTCAAATGAAAAAACTATTCCTTTTACCCTTACTGGTGGTATTGCTTATTACGAACATCGCCCCGGCTCAAACAACTTTAACAAAGGATGAACGCATGCAGTGGTGGCGCGAGGCGCGTTTCGGAATGTTTATTCATTGGGGCGTATATTCCCAGTTTGCCGGCGAATATAACGGACAGTTATTAAAACATGACGGTGCCGAATGGATCATGAATTTCATGAAAATACCCGTTGCCAGTTACCAGGCTCAGGCCAAACCGTTTAACCCTACTGCATACGATCCGGAGGAATGGGTACGTACGGCAAAAAACGCGGGGATGAAATATATTATTATCACCGCCAAGCATCATGATGGTTTTGCCATGTTTAAAACCACGGCAAGTAAATGGAACATTGTAGATGCTTCACTTTACGGTATGGACGCGTTAAAACCTTTGGTGGCAGCCTGCAAAAAATATGGCATGAAACTGGGATTTTACTATTCGGAAGCGCAGGACTGGAATAATCCGGGCGGTGCAGTATCGCGTGTTAAAGCATCCGTTGGATGGGCCAACCCCGATAGTACCCGCATTGATGAATATACCAAAGCGCATAGCGGCCATTGGGACCCGGCGCAAACCACTTCGACTTTTAATGAATACCTGGATAGGGTTGCCATCCCTCAGGTAAAAGAACTGTTGACCAATTATGGCGATGTTGCTGTTCTGTGGTGGGATACGCCAACCGGCATGACCGATGAAGCCGCTACAAAACTACAGGCATTGTTAAAATTACAACCTAATATTATTACTAATAACCGGTTAAAAAAGAATTTTCCGGGTGATACAGAAACACCAGAGCAAAGCATACCCGAAGCACATACCATGGATGGCCGCGACTGGGAAACCTGTATGACGATGAATGGTACCTGGGGATATAGTGCCTATGATCATAATTATAAATCGACAGAAACATTGATCCATAATCTATGCGATATAGCTTCGAAGGGAGGAAACTATTTGTTGAATATTGGCCCTAAAGACGATGGTACTTTCCCGCAGGAAAGTGTTGAGCGACTGAGGCAAATTGGCAACTGGATGAAGGTGAACAGCGAAGCTATATATGCAACAAAAGCCAGCCCGCTGTCCAAATTGGATTGGGGCCGTTGCACCCAAAAAGCCGATGGCAATAATACCATACTTTACTTGGAAGTATTTAACTGGCCAAAAGATGGCAAGCTGATAGTGCCTGATGTTAAAAATAAAGTTGTATCATCAACCCTATTTGGCAGTACCGGTAATTGCACAGCTACAAGTCAAGGCAACACCGTTGAGCTTACTCTGCCAGCAAAAGCGCCGAATATGTATGCTTCGGTAGTAAAGTTGGTGGTTAGTGGGAAAGTAAATACGCCAGGAAAGTAGAATAAGAGCGCTGTCATGCTGAGCTCCGTCGAAGCATTGTGGGTGGCCTTTGCGCACACCCTTCGAGAGCCTCAGGGTGACAGCCTGTTTTTCATTACACCATAAACGGCGTAACCTTATCCAAAGCGAACTGCAATTGCTGGTCAGGGGTAAGGTCAGTATTATCTAATATAATGGCATCATCGGCACGTCTTAGCGGGCTTTCTTCGCGGGTGGTATCCTGGTAGTCACGATGAGCCAGGTTCTCAAAAACATCTTCTAAAGTAATATTGGGGTTGGTAGGCAATAGTTCCTTGTACCGGCGCTCGGCACGTATTTTTGGGTCGGCGGTCATGAATAATTTTATCTGCGCATCGGGGAACACCACCGTGCCTATATCGCGACCATCCATCACAATGTTTTTTGACCGGCCCATACGTTGCTGCTGCTTTACCATTTCGGCACGTACCTCGCGTATGGCTGATACCGCGCTTACTTTATCCGATACAGGCATCTGGCGTATCTCGTCTGATACCTCTTCGTCGTTCAGGGTTATATGGGTCTGGTAATCGCGCGAATGAAAGTTGAGGTGGATGTCTTTCAATGCTTCAGCAACCTGGTCATGATTCTGCAGGTCAACATCATGACGTATAAAATATAAGGCCACCGCACGATACATCGCGCCGCTGTCAACATAA
>DATJJI010000045.1:0-3130 GCA_035492275.1 Mucilaginibacter sp. | reverse complement strand
TACCGAAACCAAATTATCAGAAAAAGCTATAAAAAAGAGCCGGTTAGAATTAATAGAGGCACAAACCATTGCCAAGATAGGCAACTGGCGCTGGGATACTGCCATGCACAAAATGTCATGGTCTGAAGAGATACGCCATATTTTTGAAGTAGACCCGGGAGTATTGGCTAACCTGGGGATCAAGCGTTTTTTACTAACCTACGTGCATAAAAACGACAAGTTTATATTGCAGCACTTGTTTAAAAGCACGACAACCATTCCAAACTATACCTGTGTTTTACGTATAGTAACCCCTACCGGCACTATTAAATACATTCGTATAATTATAGGTAACCTGTTTAAAAATGAAAACGGCGGTATCCGCAAAATTACAGGTACACTGCAAGATATTACCGACAGGAAACTGGTTGAAATAGATTATAAGCGATCTGAAAACAAGTATAAACTGGTATTAGAAACTATTAAGCTGGTCGCGATATCATTAGACAGCGAAGGAAAAGTTATTTTTTGCAACCAATACCTGGCCAATTTATTGGGCTATACGCAAAAAGAAATACTGGGCATGCATTGGGTTGACAATTTTATACCTAAAGATGAGCAGGAAACTTTAGACGGTTTATTTACAAATAACCAGATACCGCTGCAATATGTAAACCCGGTATTATGCCGCAATGGCGAACAACGCATCATCAGCTGGCAAAATACCATAACTTATGATGAGAATAATCAGATCAAAGAAACCACCAGTATTGGCGAAGATATAACTGATCAACAAAAGGCAACCCAGGAACTGATATGGGCCAAAGAGATGGCCGAAAGATCATCACGCTTTAAGTCGGACTTTTTATCGATCATGAGCCACGAAATACGTACACCTATGAACGCGGTGATAGGTACTACTAATTTATTATTAAGCGAAGACCCGAAACCGCAACAATTAGAATATTTGAATATCCTCAAGTTTTCGGGCGAAAACCTGCTGGCTATTATTAATGATATACTTGACTATAATAAAATAGAGGCCGGAAAACTTGATCTGAATCAGTTAAGGTTCAATGTGCTCAACCTGGCGCAAAAAATAAAACAGTCGTTCCTGTCAAAAGCGCTTGAAAAGAAGCTGGATCTTATATTAACGATTGATGAGGCTGTACCCGAATATATTATTGGCGACCAGATGCGTCTTAGCCAGATATTAAATAACCTGGTAAGTAACGCGGTTAAGTTTACGCAAACAGGCATTATAGCTATTAAGCTTCAGGCAGAAAATGTGGATGATAACCAGGCCACTATTAAATTTACTGTTGCAGATACCGGCATAGGCATTTCGCCCGAAAACCTGGATATCATATTTGATCCGTTTATACAGGAACCAACTGTAAACAGTAACGATAACGGAGGTACCGGTCTTGGCCTGGCTATTACCAGGCGGCTTATCAACCTGCACAACAGCGATATTAAGGTGGTTAGCGAGCCCGACAAAGGTGCCGAGTTTACCTTTAGCATATCATTTAAGTTACCCCAAAAGGTGGCCGAACAATCAAAGCTGCCGGATAACGGCCCAATGCTTAATTTAAATGGCATGAACGTGCTTATAGTGGATGATAATAAAATGAACCTGCTTATAGCTTCGCGTTTTTTGAAGAAATGGCAGGCAAATGTTGATGAGGCAACCGGTGGCGAACAAGCTATCGCGATGGCAAATGAAAAAAATTATGACCTCATCATTATGGACCTGCAGATGCCCGTAATGAGCGGTTTTGAAGCTACGGCAATCATCAAAAAAACAAAACCCGGCATACCTGTTATTGCCCTTACAGCCGACGCTATGCCCGAAACCCATAACAAAGCACTTGAAGCCGGCATGAGCGATTATTTAACAAAGCCCTTTGTTCCTGCTGTATTTTTTGAAAAAGTATCCAGGTATTATCAGCCGGTGGTATAGGCAGTAGGCACAGTTAAAGAGAAGCTTGAACTCTTGTTTGTCAATATTTACTCATCACTCACTAATTACTTCTTATCGCCTCAACCGGATCGAGTTTTGATGCGAAATATGCAGGTACAATGCCCGAAATAATACCAATGCCAACGGATGTGCCTACACCGATAATAATATTTTTCAGGTAAAGCACAATGGTCATGTCAGCTATCCATTGTACTACAAATGTGCCGCCATACACCATAAGCAAGCCTATGGCCCCGCCCATCAGGCAAAGAATGATAGATTCGATTAGAAATTGCAGTAAAATAAAATAGTTTTTTGCGCCCAGCGATTTTTGTATCCCAATAATATTAGTGCGCTCTTTTACCGATACGAACATGATATTAGCAATACCAAACCCACCCACCAATATAGAGAACAAGCCAATAATAAGCCCGGCTACATTGATCACTTTAAACACAATATCCAGTTGGTCAGACAGCATGGTACTTTCATTGAGCGCGAAGTTATCCTCTTGCCCTGGCCGCAAACTGCGGATAGAGCGCATGAGCCCTTTTATTTCGCCACGCACCTCGTCCATCGGCATACCGTCTTTACCCCGCACAATGATGGACGGACGATATTTTTCATTCTGTACATCGATTAAATTATGAGCAAAATTTAATGGAAGCAGCACTTCTTTATCACTTGATATACCTAACATATCCTTTCCCTCCTTTTCAAATACGCCAATAATGGTAACATTCCTGCCCATTACCTTTATCTGCTTACCCACACTTGTACCACCCGGAAATAAATTTTCTGCAATATCATGCCCTATAATGGTTACCGGCGCACCGGTTCTTGATTCCATGTCGGTAAAATAGCGACCATCCTCAAAGGCAAAGTTCCATGTTTTGTTATGATCCTGCGTAACTGCGTCGATCTGGGCGCCATCAACCGTATTGCTTCCATACTTTATGGTACGGTTGTCTATACCTATTTCGTACGATATAGCCAGTGCGGTTTGACTACGGCGTTGTAATTCGTTAAAATCTCTTAGCCTGGCTACCGGCCGCTGCATAAATCTCCACCATGGGAACTCCCCGTCTGATACCCAGGGCCATTTTTCGACATATACACTGTTGCTGCCTAGTTTATTTACGCTTTTTTGCAGGTTATCGCGCAGCGTATCAACTGCCGAGAAAACGG
>DATJJI010000044.1:0-15981 GCA_035492275.1 Mucilaginibacter sp. | reverse complement strand
TTCAGGCCTAAAATGGTCGAGCTAAATCAAATATTGACCAATAATCAGATCTTCATCAACCGTACAGCCAACGTTGGCATATTGCCTATGGATGTAGCCATTAACTACGGTTGCTCGGGCCCCGTGCTACGAGGCTCAGGTTTAAAATGGGATCTGCGCCGCATTGATAATTATTCGGTTTATCCTGAGATAGATTTTGACATCCCGATAGGTAAAGGCGAAATGGGTACTGTAGGCGATTGCTGGGATCGTTATAAAGTGCGTATTGATGAAATAGAACAATCATTAAGAATCATGGAGCAATGCCTTGACCGTTTACAAAACGAGTTAAAGCGCACACCTGATTTTGACCCACGTGCCAAACTGCCCCGCAAACTCACCCCGAAGCCACAAGACTACTATGTACGATGCGAAGGTGCCAAAGGCGAACTGGGATTTTATTTTATTGCCAACGATGCGCGCTCTGAGATACCTTTTCGTGCTAAGGTCCGTTCACCCAGCTTTAATAATTTATCGGTATTGCCCGAACTGGCAAAAGGTGTCATGATCGCTGACCTGGTAGCTATATTTGGCTCTATTGATATTGTTTTGGGTGAGGTTGACAGATAGGATTAACCTCCCTGTCAAAGCATACTAACAAGAAAGGCTACTCAATTGAGTAGCCTTTCTTGTTAGTATGTGCTGTAATCTTTTAATAAACTTTCACCATGAACACGTATTTCTGCATCTTTTTGTATTGTTGAACACGGCTCAAGCCAGCTAATGTATTTTTGTTATTCAAGCTTAACTTACCACTTAATGAATCAAGTGGCACATTTTGTATAGCTTTAAATAAGTATCCTGCTTTTTTCGCGTATGATGCGCCTTCTGTCTCCGTTTGTTTACCTGACACCACACCAATAATGCTGCCTTTGTTATTAATTAAAGGGCCACCGCTGTTACCGGGGTTAACTGGTATAGATATACGATACTCGCTCGAATCGCTCTTATAACCATTCAATGAGCTTACATATCCCCTGTCAAACACCGGCGAATCACCTTCTGAATAACCTATGGCATATACTTCTTCGCCAACGTCGCTTTTGCTGCGTTTCAGGTTATACGGTAACGCAGGCAAATTCTCGAAAGAATCATCATTGATTTTCAGAATTGCAATATCATACTGCGGGGCTGAATAAATCAATTTTGCACGGTACGAATCACCATCGGCATTTTGTACATATAACGAATCGAACTTGCCGCTTACCACATGAAAATTGGTAACGATATAACCGTTAGAAGAAAGCGCAAAACCCGATCCTCTGTAATTACCGGGGCTACGCATATGATTTTTTGAGCCCATTTGTTTGGCCAGGGCATTGGTTTTATTATTCAGCTGATTAGTAGATGCCTCTACACGATCTAATTTATTGCTTAACTGCTCATAGCCAGGTTCTTTATTTGCAAAATATCCGGCAAAAAACATCCCGGTCAATACAGCAAAAATAGCCACCGAAGCCGCTACCGATATTTTTGAATGATGATGGCGCCATAACTGTACTATCCATGACGGATGCACCATCAAGTCCTCTTTCAGCGTATGTACATCAATTTCTTCGTGTATGGCGTTTAAACGGCTCTCTAACTCAACACGTTCGGCATATTGTTTTAACAGGTTAGTAAACAACTGATGTTCAACCACCTTCTCGTCAACGTCTGCATTTTCTTTACGCAATAATTCAAACTCCTTGCGCTCGGCAGCAGTCATGTCACCATTAAGGTAACGTTCAATTACTTCTAAAAGCTGGTTATCACTCATTGTCTTACTCTCCTTCTATTTCTGCTGAAAAAACAACTTCTTCAGCCGTTGCAGGCATTTATATTTTTGTGTTTTGGCGTTATCCGCGTTGGTGTAGCCAAAACGCTCACAGATATCCTGCATTGATCTGTTATGTATATAAAAATCTTCCATAATGGTTTTACAGGGTTCGCCTAATAAACGGAGCGCGCTCTCCATTTTGTTAAACTGTATATCCCTGTCACTATGATGGTCAACATCTTCGTCATCAACAGGCAAAAATTCCTGAAAATCACGAATATCACCTCCGTATCGGTTATGATGGCTCAGTTTTTTTAACCAAAGCCTTCGGCAGATAGAATAAATGTAAGTTTTAAGCTTACTGGTTAATTCAAAATCGCCGGCCTTAACTTTATTATAAAGAACAATTATGGCTTCCTGATATATATCCTTAGCGTCATCTTCATCGCCATTGTTATTAATAATTAACTGCAGAATCATCGGAAAATATGCCGTATAAAGCCGTTTTAAAGCACTTTCCGAATTATTAAGTATTCCAAGAATAACTTCGCTATCTGTTGGCGCTGAATCTTTTAACTCTTTATTCACTACTTAATACTATTTATACAAAATTGTAACCCATTGGCGGCAATAAAAATCTAAATTAAAATAAATAATTGTGGTTAGTGTTTAAATAATCTATTGAAAATAACATTGACTTAATAACCATGCAGTTAAATAATTACGGCGTTTTTAAATACTGGCATGTTTAATGTATATAATTGATAATTATTTTCACCGGCATTTATCCGGGCATTTATTTACAGCTATCATTTATTAAAAATCAGCCATGAAAAATTCATTTAAAAGCGGCTTATTAGCCATAACTATCGCCGCATCATTCGCGGCCTGTAAAGGTAAAGGATCGGCAGGTGCCGATACGCTAAAAACTGACACCTCTACAGTTACCACAGTAACTGATACTACTAAAAAAGATACCAGCAACATACCAGATTCTTTAAAAAAGGACACAACAACCACTACCACCAAAACAGAGGTTAAAACTAAAATGATGGAAACGAAGAAAAAATAATTGCTTTTTTCTGAATTAAAAAAGGGGATGAACATTGTTCATCCCCTTTTTGTTAACAGTCAATTATTATAACCTGTTAGTTTGATGTGGTTTACAATTTAATTTAAAATAACACGGTTACCTTTTTACCATGCAGGTATTAACTTATATATTATTAACACATAAAACATTTCAAAAATGAAAAACGCATTCAAAATCGCTCTTGTTGCTTTAACTATCGCTTCATTTGCAGCTTGTAAAGGTAGCAGCTCATCTTCTACAGATACTACTACTACTGTTAAAACAGATACTACTGTTAAAACTGATACTGCTGCTAAAATGGCAACTGATACTGCTAAAAAAGACACTGCTGCTAAAAAATAATTTTCTTGTCGGTTTTTAAGCTGACGATTAAGTTTTTTACAAAATTGAAAGGTAATTCAAGATTTTTTTAAAATCATGGGTTACCTTTTGTTATTTATAGTATTAACATGAAAACTATATAGTCACTTTAAAAAAAACTTAACATGAAAAATTCAATCAAAGTTGCCGTTTTAGCTTTAGCTATCGCTACTTCATTTGCTGCTTGCAAAGGTAAAAGTTCTTCTTCTGCTGCTGATTCAACTGCTAAAGCAGATTCAGCTGCTAAAGCTGATTCAGCTTCTAAAGCTGCTGCTGACACTTCAAAAAAAGACACTACAGCTAAAATGGCTACTGACACTGCTAAGAAAAAAATGTAATCTTACTTTGTTACAAACAAAAAAGCCCCGGTATTTACCAGGGCTTTTTTGTTTTAATACATTTTAATGTTCTACAGAATCGCGCAATGCTTTGATCTCATCATGCGATTGCTGCAAAATAGCCATTTGGTCATTTAATATATCCCGGATATAAGCAGGTAAATGCTCTTCGTTTAAAGCTGATTGATAAGCTTTTTTTATAGCATCTTCCCCAAATTCACACTCTTCTAATACACTTTTATTGCTATGGCCGCTAAAAGCTGCTTTAACATCAAGCCATGTACGGTGTATTTTACCGCTTACACTGGTATCGTTATCCACGTCACTGCCCAACACTTCGATCTCTTCGGCCAGGGTTGATTTAAATTGCTGACTTTCTAATATCTTGTTATTAAATATGGCTTTCAGTTCATCGTCCTGTATTTCTTTATAGGCATTTTCATAACCTGCAATACGGTCGTTGTTAATTTGAACCAGGTCGTTCAGTGTTTCGATTGTTGCTTTATTATTTTCCATTTCAATAGTTTTTTATGTAGCAATGGTCTATCTAAAAGCGAGCCATTTTTTTAATTAAAGGGTAAAATAATATCAACAAAATGGAATAATTATTTCCCTCTGAATAAGGAGAATATCCAGATAATAACGGCTATAACAATTAATACAGATAATATACCTACAAAGGCGCCTGCTTTAAAAATTCCGGTAATAACAGAGCATCCGCTAAGGGCCATCACAGCCAGCGCGAAAAATAAGATGTTTACTTTTTTCATGTTTAAGTTGTTTACAGTTGTAATACAATAATTAAGCCTTTTCAGCTTTTATAAAAAATTCGCTTTAAGTAATAGCATACGCCGATTTTACTGTATAGCAATAACTACACTGGCAACGCATTTTTTATAATTATTACATAATAAGTAGGGCAGTTGTAAGCTATATAATTAATTTTACCGATCAGTATAAGTTATGATATCTCCTGTTTTTTCTATCCGGCAAGTAACTGTTCGCTTTTTAAATAATGTGCTGTTCAATCATTTAAATTTCACTGTAAACAATGGTGAGAGCTGGGCGCTGGTTGGCGAAAGCGGCTCAGGTAAAAGTGCTTTGCTGCAAACTATTGCCGGCAACTTCAACGTGACTGCCGGCGAGGTACGCTATCATTTTTTTGAGGATTATTTAACACGGCATCCGGATACTACAGCGCTCTTAACGCATCATAAGCTAATTGCGATGGTTGAGGCAAAGCATCATTTTAAAAACCTGTCAAATACTGGCGACTTTTATTATCAGCAACGTTATAATTCATCCGATTCGGAAGATGCGCTAACGGTTACTGAATATCTGAATACCATAAAACCTGCCGCACAAACCAATGTTTCCTGGCACTTTGATAAGATCATAAACACATTAAAGCTGGCTCAACTTAGCGATAAACAGTTGATCAAATTATCAAACGGCGAAACCAAACGGTTAAGGATAGCCGCAGCTTTAATGAAAAATCCGGCGTTGTTGCTATTAGATAGCCCACTTACCGGGCTTGATGTAGATACCCGTAAAGAATTTAATGCCATCATTAACGAAATAACAGCGTCGGGCATAACCGTAGTTATGGCTACGTCGCCCTACGAAATACCCGACGCCATAACCCATGTTGCGGTGCTTAAAAATGGAGCCATCATTGCATCGATGCCCAAAGCTGAATTTACCCCCCGGCTGCTTGAGCAGAAAGAAGATAATATTGATAAGCAAGAACTTCGATCATTATTGAACGCGCACAATTCGTCTTTTGATTATCAGCAGATCATCAGCATGAATAAAGTGCATGTTAAATATAGCGATAACGTTATTTTGAACAATGTGGACTGGCAGGTAAAACCCGGTGAAAGATGGGCTTTGCTGGGACATAACGGCGCCGGTAAATCCACCCTGTTAAGTTTAATTAATGGCGATAACCCGCAGGCTTACGCCAATGATATTGTTTTGTTCGATAAAAAACGTGGCACCGGCGAAAGTATCTGGGATATTAAAAAGAAAATAGGCTTCGTATCACCCGAGTTGCATCAGTATTTTCCTACAGATAATAGTTGTTTACAGGTAATTGAATCAGGTTATTACGATACGTTGGGGCTATTCAGGCCCAGTCACAAGCAAAATGCCGATACCGCTTTACGCTGGATGAAGGCTTTAGAGATTGACAAATATGCCCGTGTATTGCTAAAAAACATCCCCGCCAGCGCACAACGCCTATGCTTACTGGCGCGGGCGTTAATAAAAAACCCTCCCTTGCTTATTTTTGATGAACCCTGCCAGGGGATGGACACTCATCAGCAGCAACACTTTAAAAAACTGGTTGATACCATTTGCAGCCTGAGCAATGTTACGCTGATCTATGTTTCGCACTACCAGCATGAGATACCTGAGAGTGTGACAAAAGTTTTGAAATTGGAGAAGGGGAATGTGGTACAGTGATGAGTTATTGTCAAGCAATTAACACCTTTCACGTTTAACCTTTCGCCTTTACAGCCTTACAATGTATATTTGTATATGAATACAGCCGATCTGTTACAGCGTGCTTCGCGGTTTGAGTTTTTGAGTATTGAGGAAGGAGTTTACCTGTATCACAATGCTTCTACTCCTGATTTAATGTTTGTAGCTAACGAGCTGCGCAAAAAGCAGGTACCGCATGGTAAAGTAACCTGGCAAATAGACCGAAATGTTAACACCACAAATGTTTGTATAGCCAACTGTAAGTTTTGCAACTTTTTTCGTCGCCCGGGGCACGAGGATAGTTACATAACCGATATTGAAACTTATAAAAAGAAGATCGAAGAAACTTTCCGCTTTGGCGGCGATCAGCTTTTGCTGCAGGGAGGCCACCACCCCGATCTGGGCCTTAAATTTTATACCGACCTTTTTAAAGAATTAAAAGAACTATATCCAAACTTAAAGCTTCACTCATTAGGTCCGCCCGAAATTGCGCACGTTTCAAAGCTGGAAAACATGAGCCATATTGATGTGCTGCGCGAAATGAAAGCTGCCGGGTTAGATTCATTACCCGGTGCCGGAGCAGAAATATTAAATGATCGTGTTCGCCGGTTGATATCAAAAGGCAAATGTGGTGGTAAAGAATGGTTGGACGTTATGCGCGCGGCGCATCAGCTTAATCTGCCCAGTTCGGCAACCATGATGTTTGGGCATGTGGAAACCATTGAAGAACGCTTTGAACACCTGGCATGGATACGTGAGGTACAAGCCGAAAAGCCTGAGGGACATTATGGCTTTATCGCCTTTATCCCCTGGCCTTTTCAGGATGATGGAACCCTGCTGCGTAAAGTGCGTGGTATAACCAACAATGTGACTGGCGATGAGTACATTAGAATGATCGCTTTGAGCCGCATTATGCTGCCTAATATTAAAAACATACAGGCTTCATGGCTAACTGTAGGTAAGCAGGTGGCACAAATATGCCTGCATGCAGGGGCAAATGACTTTGGCTCGATCATGATCGAGGAGAATGTGGTTTCGGCGGCAGGTGCCCCCCATCGCTTTACGGCCAAAGGCATACAAGATTCGATACGCGAAGCCGGTTTTGAACCGCAGCTGCGTACCCAAAAATACGACTGGCGCGAAACACCTGCCCAATTAGAAGAGCAAGTAATAAATTACTAAAAAAGCCCCCGGTAAACCGGAGGCTTTTATTTTATAGGTGGATGAAATTATTTTACACCAAACGGAGCAACCAATGCTACAACCTGTGCAGAAGTTAATGGCTCGTCAAAAGCTTCGGTAGCTGCATTTAAAGCCACATTGCCGCTTACACCAGCTAAGCCGGTTATAGTTACACCACCCTGAACTACGTTATCTTCGCCGGCATAATTACCATTAACCGCAGCTATACCGGTATCATTGGCACCGGTTATCCATGGTTTGGTAGTAGCAGCTCCGCGTAAACGGCGTATTTGCCTTACGGCTGATGCATGACGTGCCTCAACTGAGTGGATATTTAATGCAGCGGTTAAATAAACTTGCTGGCCTATCAAGTTCGGGGCAGCACCTTTATAAGCACGTACACCTGTATCTTCAAAAGCTTGCGCTACTGCAAAAAAGGTATCAACGTTAGTTAATACAGTAGGGAAAGTACCACCTGCGGTAAAATCATAAACACCATTGGTGCCTTGTGTTGATTGCGCAACAGCATTTGTACTTAATACAGTTTTCAAAAATGCAACGTGTGCATTTTCATGACCTTGAATGGTTACCAAATAAGCTTTTTCGGATGCCGAAAAGGCTAAGTTTGACGCCACTCCTGCGTTATAAAACGCGGCTTCCAGATACTCCAGCTTTAAAGCATAGTTCAAAGTATCTATTATGGTTTGTGATGGTGCCTGACCATATGCTTTATCAAACAAGGTGCTAAATGCAAAAGGCAATGCGGCTACAGCTACTTTAGATCCAAAACTGGTGATGTTTCTTATCGCTGCGCGGCGTGGGCTGATCCTGTCCTGAAACTCGGGATCAACTTTTTCTATTTCTTCGATTATTCCTAATAAATTCATGTCTTTAAGATTTAAGATGCTACGTAACCATAATTAGACGCACTCACTTTTGTTGTCAGGTAGGTATTTGCTATCGCTAATACCTGCGCAATGGTTTGTTGTTTATCCAATCCATTAGCATCAAGTATAGTTGCATCAGCAAAACTGCCCGGGCTTACCAAATTACGGATGTAAGACGCATGACGCGCTTCAACCGAAACAATCTTACCGGCCAGGGTAAGATAGGTTGGGCTTTGAATAAGGTAACCTGCACCGTTATAAGCGCTTACACCAGTATCCTCAAAAGCTTTGGCAGCACCTAAAACACTGGCACGATTGGTAAAATCAATAGCAGTGAAATTAGGCGTAAGTGGTTTTATAGCATTTGTGCCTAAAGCCGTTTTAAAGAATTCGCGGTGGGCAACTTCATGATCGCGGATGTCTGTAAGCAATGCAATTTCATCAGCGGTTGCACCGGTGTACATGTGAGCCGCTACGTTGATATAAAAAGCCGCTTCTAATTGCTCAAGCGCGTAGGCATAATTTAAAATGGCAAGGTCGCCAGTGGCACCGATATCAATACCGGTTGTTGGGGTAATTTTGTTGTCTTTGTGGCATGAGGCCGCGGCTAGTACGCCTACTGTGGCCACTCCTGCCCCGGCATAACGTAAAAACGACCGGCGGGCCATATTTACATTAGCGGTTTCAATTTGTGCTTCTGTTTTCATAAGTAAATGATTAATTTGTTTTAGTTGATTTTTAATTGACCTACGTAATAAACAGCGCCCGGTTTTCTTATTGTTAAAATATTATCACTCCTTTTGGGAATTATTGACATTTTGTTAAAATTTCCGTCCAATATTTAATTATTTGTAAAATCTATTAATTAAGGGCTGAGTGGCAATAAGCGTACCACAAAGTGTTTTTATAAAAAAACTTGCTACAACACGGCGGAATACTAAATTTACACCCGGATGGAAACTCCTGAATTATATATAGAAGCTTTGGTCTTTGCTTCGGAGCAAAGTATACGTGTAGAAGAGATCATCTACTGTTTACAGGCTACCTTTGAGCGTGATTTTAGTGTGGAAGAAGTGATAGAAAGCCTTGATCATATCAAAGCAAAATACCTGGACCAAAAAATGGCCATTGAATTGGTTAATTTGAACAACGGGTACCAGTTTTTAACTAAAAAGGCCTACCATCCGGTTATCAGCCTGCTGCAATTGCAGCGTTCGAAAAAGAAACTGAGCCAGGCCGCTTTAGAAACCTTAGCCATCATTGCCTACAAACAACCCGTAACCAAAACCGATGTGGAACAAATACGTGGTGTTAACTGCGATTATTCGATACAAAAACTGCTCGAAAAGGAGTTAATAGCTATAAACGGGAAGTCAGAATCTGTTGGAAAACCAATTTTATACGGAACAAGCCCGCTTTTTATGGATTATTTTGGCATCAATGATATTAAAGAATTACCTCATATAAAAGAACTTACAGATAGCTCGAATGCTATAGGTGAACAGCAGGAATAAATTTTAAATGTTTTTTTTTTAAAATTGATTTTTAATTATTTTTACTAATAAATATCAAATACGATATAAAAGAAGTTTTTTGTAAATTCGTTTAAGCATATCCTAAATTTAATTTTTATAACAAATATTCAGCGCTAATGGGAACGCCAAAAAAAAATGACAAGAACATTCCTAAGAACACGGATGCAGAGGAAGATGATGACGACTCAATGGAGTCAACGCCAAAGAAAAAGGTAGTTGATGATGACGATGACTTTGACGGCCCCCTGGATGATCTGGGCTTTGAAGAGTTCAATGACGACGAAGATGATGACGACGATTATTGATCGTCTGATTTAAATAGCATACCCTAAAGCATTCAGTGTACCTGAATGCTTTTTTATACATATCATTATACAGCATGACCATAATTGAGGTTACCAACAAAGCCACCCGAAAAGAATTTTTAAACGTAGCAAGGATCATCTATAAAAATGATGACAACTGGGTTTGCCCGCTTGATAATGATATTGAAGCTGTTTTCGATCCGCTTAAAAATAACTTTCACCAATTTGGTAAATGTACCCGGTGGATATTAAAAGATGACAAGGGACAACTAATAGGCCGTGTTGCTGCATTCATCAACAATAAAAAAGCATTTCATTACGAACAGCCTACCGGCGGCATGGGTTTTTTTGAGTGTATTGAAGATGAGAAAGCTGCTTTTTTGTTATTTGATACTGCTAAAAAATGGCTGCTGGATAACGGGATGCAAGCTATGGACGGCCCTATCAATTTTGGTGAGAATGATACTTTTTGGGGCCTGTTGGTCGAAGGGTTTTCGCCGCCATCATACGGCATGAACTATAACCCGCCCTATTACCAGGCATTTTTTGAGCATTATGGTTTTGTAAAGCAATATGAGCAGATAACCAATCATCTGGATGTGCTAAAACCATTCCCCGAAAGGTTTTATAAAATAGCAAAATGGGTAAGCCAAAAACCTGGTTATGAGTTTAAGCACCTCGAAGCAAAAAATATAGAAAAATTTGCTGCCGATTTTATCGAAATTTACAATGATGCCTGGGCCGGTTTTGAAAACTTTGTACCCATTACTTACAGCACAATTTTAGAAAGCTTCACTAAAATGAAGCCTATCATGGATGAAAATTTAATATGGTTTGCCTACGTAAACGGCGAACCTGCATCATTTAACATTGTTTTGCCGGATGCAAATCAAATGCTTAAACCTTTGCATGGCAAACTCGATCTGATAGGAAAACTTAAATTTTTATATTATAAATGGAGAGGCGTATCGCGTATGCGCGCCATTGTAATGGGCACCAAACAAAAATACCAAAATCACGGTTTAGAGTCGGCGTTATTTATTAAGTTGGGCGAATATGTTTTACCCCTTAATCAATATACGGTATTAGAACTATCGTGGGTTGGTGATTTTAACGAGAAGATGGTGGCCCTGCACAATTCAATGGGGGCAACTTTTGCCAACAAGCATTTAACTATGCGTTATATTTTTTAGCTTGATGTAAATGTCAACTAATTGTTATATAGAGCATTTAGCTATAAATTGTACGCTGATGTAGTCTATTACGCGGTAATTTTATTGTGCCTCAATTCTTCAAAAAGTTCAATAACTTTCTTTTGCAGGTCAATGATCTCGATCTCGCGGTCAGTTAATTTTTTATTCACCACCTCCAGTTCATTAACAAATTTTTGTTCCTGTTCAAGGTCATTAAATGTAAGTAGCTGAACAACTGACATTTCAAAAAGGTTGGCTATTTGCTCTAAGCGCGATAAGTTAATGTCGGTAATTCCGGTCTCGATTTTAGAAAAGGCAGGAATAGAAATATCTAAGCGTTTTGCAACATCCTCCTGGCTCCATGCCTTTTGATGACGCAACAATCTGATCTTTTTTCCTAATGATTTCATTTGTTTGATAAGTAGGGATAAGGGTTTCTCAATAGTTAATAAAGTTACTAATTATTTTTTATTTCAAAACAAGTTTTATAATATTTTATTTTTCAAGTCAATTAAATCTATTCCGCCAAAATTCCCAGAGCTCATCATCAATAAATTGGCATTATCCATTTTCAATCTTTCAAGTTCATGCAATAACAATTGCGGATCATTGAAAAAAACCAGATCGTGCTTAGCAAATGCTTCTTTTACGACCACAGCCGGATAAGGTTCCATCTTTTTTTGCTCAAAGGTTTTCTTGTCAATAAACACAAAAGCGTTATCTGCCTCATCCATTGTACCTGCATATTGTGTAAGGAAGTCTTTATTCAGGCTGCTAAAGGTATGCAGCTCTATGCAGGCTATTAATTTCCTGTCAGGAAACTGTGTTTTAACCGCATGAATAGTTGCCTGTAGTTTTGATGGCGAGTGCGCAAAATCTTTAAAAATGGTGGCATTATCATTTTTGCCAACTACTTCAAGCCTCCGCGCCGCGCCTTTAAATGTGGTGATGTAAGTGTAAAAATCATGGTCATTAATACCTAAACCTTCGCATACCAAACAAGCGGCTTCCATATTCAGCAAATTATGCTCACCAAATACCTGGAGCGGGTATTTTCCATCATTGGTGATTATGGTTGTGATACCATTTTCTATGGTATATTCAGGTAAAGCATAAGGTAATTTGGCAATTTTTGAATTATCCTGCTCTACTGCTTCATTTAAAACTTCGTCTGTTTTACTGTAGATGAGTTTACCACCAGGTTGTATGGTTTCGATAAATATTTTAAACTGATCTATATAGTTTTCGAACGTTGGGAAAACATTGATATGATCCCAGGCAATACCGCTGATAACACCGATATTGGCTTTGTACAAATGAAACTTGGGCCGCCTGTCTATCGGCGAAGCCAGATATTCATCGCCTTCAATAATAATAACCGGTGCTTCTTTGGTAAGCTTCACCATCGTTTCAAAACCTTCAAGTTGCGCGCCAACCAGGTAATCAAAGTCTTTGCCCGCAGCTTGTAATACGTGCAGTATCATCGAAGTGATGGTAGTTTTACCATGGCTCCCTCCTATTACAACACGCAATTTATCTTTTGATTGTTCGTAAATATATTCGGGGTATGAGTATACTTTTATGCCCAGCTCCTGTGCTTTAAGCAGTTCTGGATTATCAACACGCGCGTGCATTCCCAAAATTATGGCATCAATATCAGCCGTTATTTTTTCAGGGTACCAGCCGTTTTGTGCGGGCAACAAGCCGTAATTACCTAAGCGTGAAACTGATGGCTCAAACAGCACATCGTCTGACCCGGTGACCTCAAATCCTTTTTTGTGTAAAGCAATGGCCAGGTTGTGCATGGCACTGCCGCCAATGGCTATAAAATGTACTCTCATTCAATCGGTTTTGTTGTGCAAAGAAACAAAAATGCACAAATAACTATCTGTTATGCTATAATTATTTCAATAACAGCACAGGCACGGCAGCATTTTCGGCTAATTTCTGCGAAACGCTATCATGCAGCAACTCCTGGAAAAAACTATATTTATGCGGTAAAGCTATTACCAACTGTGCATCATTATCCGAGGCGAATTGCAATATGCCATTGATCACATCGGGGCTGCTTACATAAAAATATTGCGGGTGATATTGTTTAAGCATAACATGCATAGCGGTTTCTTCGGCCATACGTTCGGCATCGGGGCTTTCGTGTTTGGTTTCGTTATCAATATTCACAACCAATAGTTCAGCGTTCTTTTTATCCAATAATCTTTTCAGCGCATCTAACGGAACAGATTCTTTAACCTTATTAAAATCGCAGGCTACTACCACCTTTTTAATGGTTTGATAGTGATAGCCCGGCGGCACAATAATTACGGGTACCGGGCTGGCTTTTGATATTTTTACTACGTGGCTGCCAATGTGCGAATCGTCTTTACTACTGTTGCCCTTACTGCCTAATATTACCAGGTCAACATCTTTGTTCATCACATTTTCAACTACAGCGCGCAATAAATGTGAGCGATTTAAATGTGTGGTTATCGTAACTCCTTCCCTAACCTGCTTACTTAGTTTGGCTTTTAAGTGCTCCAGTTGTTTTATACGGTCGGCAGCATTGTTTTCTACTTCTTCCTCTCTTAACAATACCATATCTGGGTTCGGCAGCATCGTTTCGTACGGCGATACGTAATATGCATTGAGCAGGATAATGTGTTGAACATTAGTTTGTTTGCTTAATGCGGCTGCGAATTCGGCAGCATGAACTGATGCATGCGAAAAATCGATAGGTACAAGATAGGTTTTCATCTGTTATAAATATTATACGTGTCCTTTTGACCATTTAGGTCTAAAAGTTAATACAAAGTTAATTTGAAGTTAGGTTTATACTGTCAAATAAAACACATAAATATAAATAGAGTTTTAGGTAAGGAGACTTACGAAGTTTTTAAAACTTCGTAAGTCTTGAAAATAACAATTGTCATTCTGAGCATAGCGAAGAATCTTGTAAACGTGATAAGATTCTTCGCTATGCTCAGAATGACAATAAAATTAGAGTTTTACTTCACAAACTTAGCGGCTACCCACTCTTTATCTTTTTTGTGGATAATATATTTTAAGCCGTATTTACGCGCCTCATCAGTAATAATATCCAGGTCGGGGCTTTCGTAAAATCCGCTGAAATATATTTCGCCTTCAGGTTTAAGCACCTTGGCATAGCTTGCCATTTGATCGATCAGGATATTACGGTTAATATTTGCCAATATAATATCATATTGCTCATCAGGAATAACTTCCTTTGAGCCGCAAATAGCGTTAATGTTGTCGATGTGGTTAAGCTGCGCATTTTCGATAGTACTATCATAACATACAGGATCGTAGTCAATAGCGGTTATAGCAGCCGCGCCTAACTTGGCAGCCATAATAGCTAATATGCCGGTACCACAGCCCATGTCTAATATTTTCTTACCCGCAAAATCATTCTCGAGCATCAACTGCAGCATCATGGCAGTAGTTTGGTGATGGCCCGTACCAAATGCCATTTTAGGGTCTATTACTATTTCATACTTATACGTTGGCCTAGGCTCATGAAAAGTTGCCCGTACAAAAACTTCGGTACCTATGGCTATCGGTTCAAAATTACTTTCCCATACCTCGTTCCAGTTTTTTTGTGGGATAAGCGTTATCTCATAACTGAAAGTAAACATATCCTGGTAAGGCAGCAAGATCTCTTGCAACAACTCTTCATTAAAATCATCAGCCGGGATATACGCCTTAAAGCCAAACTCTACTTCTTCAAAAGTATCAAAGCCTATTTCGCCCAAAGCGTTGATCAGCAGGTCCTGCTGATAGTCTTCGGTTATGATGGTGGTAAAGAGTAATTCGTAGTAGTTCATTTTTCGGGCTCTGTATCTGTAGTAATTTCAGTCTTTTTGTGATTTAATGTTTTCCAGTCGATTATGGTCAATAACAGAAAATTCATGATCCAATAAAATAGTTGCACTGTTGCCATAAATAACCAGGTATCGGTTAAATGCTGAACTCCTGTTGTTTTGTCCCATATTACATAGGCAATGCCAAATGCAGCGAGAAAACAAATCAGCACAATAACAATAAAAACGCCGGCAGCTCTTGTTCGTTTTACGATAACTTTATCCCATATCGGCATAACTACGAGCCACTGGGTAAGTATGGCAATAGCTATCTGAAAGGGGGCAAATATTTTGTAGTATGAGATAAGGCCGTAAACAGAATCATCGCCAGCATAAGTGGCTACATCCACATGATGGAAAAACGGGGTAAATTTTATAAAAACCGCAAACGACCAAAATGAAAATACAGGGGGAAGTACAATCTTTATAAACCGCTTGAAAATCCCCCCTATACTCACTTCCTGTAAATCAAATATTAATTGAACACTTTTACGATATCCACAAAATCGCGCGATTTAAGCGACGCGCCGCCAATAAGACCGCCATCAATGTCCGGCTGTGCAAACAACTCGGGGGCATTTTTAGGATTACAGCTGCCACCGTATAAAATGGTAGTATTGTCGGCAACGGTTTGATTGTATTTAGCGGCAATTTCTTTGCGGATAAAAGCATGAATTTCCTGCGCCTGGTCTGACGATGCAGTAACACCTGTACCAATGGCCCAAACCGGCTCATATGCAATAACCAGTTTACTGAATTGTGTTTCGTCTAAATGAAACACACCTTCAACCAACTGGCTTTTTATAATATCGAAATGTTTGTTTGCTTCGCGCTCCTGCAAGGTTTCGCCGATACAGAAAATTGGTTTCAGATCATTAGCTAAAGCAGTATCTGTTTTTTTAGCCAGCAGCTCATTGGTTTCACCAAAATA
>DATJJI010000043.1:0-10527 GCA_035492275.1 Mucilaginibacter sp. | reverse complement strand
AATTTGGAACCCAAATAACTATTAATCGAAATCCGGAATGTTTATTTTCCCGCTTATCTTCATTATCTCGTTTTTCTTTGCTTTAAAGGAGATCTATAACGGGAACACCAGCGGGGTGCTCATTTTCATGATTTTCGGGTTATCAATGTACACCACAGCCATGTCGGTTACGTTTTTATATGGATTAAAAGATATCATCCCCGTACTACAATCTTTTAAAGAGCTGGTGATATTGCTGGTGCTTATTCTGAATTTATTTGCACTGCGACACATCCCCAGATTTCATTTGATTGATTATCTGATTCTGGGCTTGTTTATTTACCTTATACTATATGCTATTTTACCAATAGGTGCGCAAGGCTTTTTTGGCCGTTTAAGTTCACTAAAAAGTATATCGTTTTACATTGTAGTTTACTTTGCCGGCCGGTTATTTGACCCTAAAAAAGTTTATATAAACAAATACTTTAGTTTTTTTATTCTACTGGCAATAGGTACCGCTATAGTGCTTATTATCGAACTTGTTACGCATACACCGCTTCAATTTCGTTCGGGGTATTTTGACTATGTTTATTATTTCTTTAACCTCGATGCCGACGGCCCCTATGGCATAGCTGTAACATTTCACTCTGATAGTGGTTACACCCGTTTCGCCAGTTTTTATACCAATCCGCTTGAACATGCAATAGGCTCTGTTTTGGCCATGGCAATAATTTTAGCGTTATTCACTGACGACAACAACAAACTTCGCATAACCAGTTTGGGCATTGCCGGTTTATGCGCCACAGCGTTATCTATCATATTTGCCCTGTCGCGCGCACCGCTTGCAAGTTATTGTTTAGTTATATATGTATATGCACTGATCACTAAGCGCAAGCTTATCGTAAATACTATCCACGTATGTTTTGCTATCGGTGCGGCTTACGTTATTTACTTGTTTGCGCAATTTGAAAACAATCATACGGGACTTATTGCTGTGCTGCTCAACACTATTGATTTTAGTGACCCATCTAGCGTTGGCCACCTTATACAGTGGACGGAGGGCATCATATCTATTGCGCAACACCCGCTAGGTTTGGGCTTGGGTAGTTCAGGTGTTGTAGGGGCCAGTTTAAATGAGAATGTCGGTGGCGAAAACCAATTTATCATCATGGGTGTTCAGGCCGGATTAATTGCAGTTTTCCTGGATTTAGCGATATTTATCCTGTTTATACGCATAAGCTATAAGTGGATTAACTTATTAAAAGGCAAAGAGAGAAAACTTTGCATAGCTGTATTTTTAATTAAAGTTGGATTTTTTATCCCTACTTTAACATCAGAGTTAGAATCGTCAACTTATTTGTCATATATGAACTGGTTTCTGTCGGGCCTTTTAATTGCGATGATCATGCAAGTAGATGCCCCGAAACCGCAACCTGCGTATGATTATAGAGCAGTTAATTAGAAAGTTAAAAAACGACCCCAACTATAAATGGGACAGCGCTTACTCAGTAAGAGACTTACTAAGTGTAAGCCATGTGCGCGTTTTCCAAGTGATGCGGGGATTGTTTTTAAAACCGTTTTTAAAACGTTCTGCAGGCTTAGTATTTGTGGGAAAACGTGTGAAGATTAGACACGGCTATCAAATATCAGCAGGCAGAAATTTAATTTTGGATGATAACGTAAGCATTAACGCGTTATCTGATGATGGTATTATTATGGGCGATGATGTTTCTATAGCCCGCGATTCTATTTTATTTTGCACCGGCGTTATAGCTCAAAAAGGCAAAGGCATTATCATTGGCAACCGCACAGGAATTGGTGCACGTGCTTTCATGGCCGGGCAAGGCGGTATAAGTATTGGCGATGATGTGATAACAGGCCCCAACATCCAGATATTTTCAGAAAATCATAACTTTTCAGACATTACCCAAACCATTAAACAACAGGGCGTAACCAAGCAGGCCACCGTTATCGGAAACAATTGCTGGATAGGTGGCGGTGTAACCATATTAGCCGGAGTAACCGTTGGTGATGGTTGTGTTATAGCCGCCGGCAGCGTGGTTAATAAATCTGTGCCTGCCAATTCTGTTGTAGCCGGTGTACCTGCAAAGGTTATCAAAAGTCGTGATAACGCTTAACTGATGTCTAAACCTTTAACTATAGGAATAGATGTGCGCGATTTGAAAGTCGCTAAAACCGGGACACGTACCTATCTGGAAGAACTTTGCAAAGAGTTTAAACAACTTGAAAGTGCCGACGTCAAATTCAAATTTCTAGATACTCATATTCCCGTTTATGCAGGAAGTGCTAAATTATTAAAACTGATCGAACACGCCAGGTATCAATTATGGAAACAGCTGATATTGCCTTTAAAAGCTTTTTTCAACCACTGCGATATCGTGTTTTGTACTGACAATTTTGTGCCGTTGGTACATCTGGGTTACAAAACTATTCCAGTTTTTCATGACGCTTTCTTTTTTGAGATGCCCGAAAATTACGGCAAACTTTGGCTATGGCTTTATCATAGAACTGCATTACCTGCGGCCAGGCGCTCGCCATTTGTAATCACACCTACCCAATACGCTAAAAAGCAGATTAATCATTACACCCAAATACCTGAATATAAATTAATTGTAATACATGAAGGGCCCAAAAGCTTGCCAGAGGTTAAAGCAGGTACAGAAAGTTTGCTGCAATCACTATCTATAACTAAAGACAAATACCTGCTGCATGTGGGTTCTATGTTCAAACGCAAAAATATTGCAGCTTTAATTTATGCCTTTCATAAATTGAAAGCCGGCGGATATAATGACCTAAAGCTTGTTTTGGCCGGCGCCACACCTAACTGGCATGAAAGCGGTCATGCAGAAATTATAGCAGCTATAGAAGCAACAAACCTTCAAAAACATATAGTGATGACGGGTTATTTGCCCGATCATGACCTAAGCTTATTGTACAAAAATGCTTTAATATATGTTTTTCCGTCATTCAACGAGGGTTTTGGTATACCCGTGTTAGAAGCTTTTAAAAGCAGGCTACCTGTATTAGTAGCTAACAATACATGCCTGCCTGAGGTTGGTGGAGACGCAGTTTTGCAGTTCGATCCGTATGATATTGATGATATATATCAAAAAATAAAATTAGCAGCTGACGATGAAATACTTAGATCAACTCTTGTCCAAAAAGGAATAGAAAGGTTACAGCTTTTCTCATGGCGAAATACTGCTTTACAACTGATAGAAATGTTTAAAAAGGCTGTCTAGCTATTGATAAAAAGCTCAATGTGCTCATCGGCAACCTTATCCCAATTAAATACGGTTAAGGCCCTTTGGCAAGCCTTTTGGGCAAGCGCTTTCATTTGGTCATAATGTTGCTCGCAATAGTTAATTTGCTCGGTAAGCGACGCTGTGTCACCTTTTTTAAACTTGCGGGCAGTATCTTGTACCGCATATTGGTTTTCTTCGATATCGCTAACAATGAGCGGAACCTCTAATCCCATAACTGTCAACACTACCGGCGACAAACCTTCTACATCAGAAGGCTGTATATAACAATACGCATTACGCATCAGTATATTCGTATCATCGCCATAAACATAGCCGGGAAAAATTACCCGATCGTCTGCCATTGCCATAATTTCCTGTTCGTAGGACGATGGGTTAGGCGATCCGCCGATCAAAACAAGTTTTTTATCGGAGTCTGAATTTTTGAAAGCCGGTATTAAATAATGCAGGCCTTTGTCAGGTATAAATCGCCCCACAAACAAATAGTATTCCTGCTTTTGAAGACTAAATTTTGAAAGTACACTACCGTTATCTGCCGGCACATCGACTTCGCTGCCAAAAGGTATAAATCTATATTGCTTATTAAACTTATTTTCAAAAAGTTTTTTAGCAATAACGTTATCAAATATTACTTCGTTAGGTAAATAAGCCGTAACAAATGATGAGAATCTTAAATAAAATTTGGCGTACCACGTCCATTTGTCGCGCTTCCAGTCAACGCCATCCTGGCTAATAAATACTTTCTTTCCAAATAAGCGCAATGGCAACGCCCAGATACTGTTACCGCCATTTTGGATATGCACAATATCTGCCGTGTTGTTTACAATAATATCCCAGGTGCATTTAAAGGAATGTAACAGCGTGTCAAAACCCTTGTTATCTATGGTAGTAAGTGTTTTTATTTTTACGCCTTTATACTCTTGCACATCTACGAAAGCATTCTTATAGCGCCGGTTGTATGCGACAACAGAATGGCCTTTCGCAACTAATCGTGGGAATAATTCAAGTGCAAATTTATCTGCCCCAGCGGCGCCTTTTACGGGCGGCAAAGACCGGAAACCAAATGCTGCAATACGCATTTATGAAAGTAAAATTTATAAAGTAACTTTTTCTTTTACTAAAGAAAGGTTTTTCTGCTGCAGATAATCAGTATAATAATCGTGTATATATTCTTTGAGTGCAATTTTCCAATCGCGCATTATATTCATGCTCCTCAACTCCAGTTTCTTGTTCACAAGTCTTTCAGACGGAGGGCGCGGTGCAAAATAAGTTTCATTAAAAAAACTTGAAGACACCTCGTGTAAAGTAACGTCATCACTAAGCCCTAATACATTCACTATTTCTTTAGCAACTTCAAAGCGGCTGGTTTCGCCGTTACAAACCATATTGTAAAGGCCCCAATACTCGCGTTCTATCAATAATCTAACGTTTTTTGCAAAATCAACCGTAAATGTTGGCGTACCATCTTTATCATTTACGATATGTAATTCGCGTTTGCCATTTACTAATTGCTTTATTATTTTATTGATAAACTTTTTATCTTTTTCTGGGCCACCACCCATCATCCAGCCGGCTCGACAAATCACATAGCGGGTAGCATTTTCGCGTACATAACGCTCGCCCATATATTTCGAACGGGCGTAGTGTCCAAGCGGATTCGGTTCATCCCAGTCGTCATAAAAATCTTTATTGCCATCAAAAATACCGGCCGTACTTATGTACAACAGCGGTATATTTAATTTATTGGCTATGAAAACAGCATTTTCAACTGAGGTAGTATTGGTAAGATAGGTATCATCAACATTCAGTTCACAGTATTCCAGATCGGTGTGTGCGCCTAAATGGAAAAGAAAGTCGGGTTTAAAGGCTTCGACATCCTTGCGGTAAGTCTCAAAGTTACGGAAATCAAGAAAACCAAGCCATTTTTCATTTACATCCTTATCAGTACATTTGATTTCGTAGTCATCTTTAAAAATGCGATAAAATGCTTCACCGAGCATTCCGCCCGCACCTGCAATGTAAATTTTTTTCTTCATATAAATGTTAAAACCTTGACGGCCACATCTGGCAGATGTTTAATTGCAAAAATAGGTAAGTTAAATATTTAACTCCTCAAAATTAATCTTTTTCGGGGTATTACGAGTATTTTTATTAAAAGTTATACCCAATTAAAACTGATTATTATCTTCCAAAACTGGTATAACTAAAAAAAAACAATGAATAATACGCATTTTCGCGTCATACCAAAGACAGTTAATACCGCAATTTGTTTGTTCCATAAATAGCAATATTGCATAAAAGTTAAACCATTATTGCTTAACTATTAAAACAAAATCCATAGTTGCGCCAAATTTTTTATTGCGCTTAATTATGTAGCTATTCACATTTAGTTGCTTAAGCATTTTTTTGATGTCGTTCACACTGAGCAAATTCATATAATCACCCCCTGCCCAACCCTTTCCAAACAACGGCAATAACTTATCAAAAATATTTTTCGGCAGATAATGTAAAAAAGGCAAACGTGTATGCACTTCTATAGGGAACCATCTGTTTGGAGTAGTAATAAAAATGCTTTTGCTGGTTCTGAGTAACTCACTTAAAAACAAAACCTGTTTGTCATATCCGCCCACATGCTCAATTACCGCATTCGACCAAGCGATGTCAAAAATTTTATCGGCAAAGGGAAAGATACTGCCGTCATACATTACTACTTTTACTTCAGGAAAATTCTTTTTAAACGTCGGAGCATCTTCAATACCCAAAGCCGTTATATTTTTATGACAGGGATAATTTCTCTCTAAAAAATTTATCCCGGGATAGGGATCATCTTCAGTAAATCCAACATCAAGTATCTGTGTACCTGCATTGGGTTTCATTTGCTCTAAAAAGTATTGATATTTTTTCTTTCTGTTTTTGATAGAGATATTAATGGCAAGGTTTTTTAACATAAAATGCTGTTCTGTTAGTGAAGATGGCTGTTACAATGTTAGCTAAATAACCTTGTTTTAACAAGCTAAGGTCAGATACACGTTTCAACTTAGCACGATATTAAGCCAACCTTTATATACAAATATCGTAGGCTTAACCCGGGTTTGTGCATTTTGGTTGTAGTATTTTAATTAGCTAACTTCGGCCCTTATTTCATTTGGTGCATTTTAGTTTTAACAGAAAAATGAAGATAGCTTTCATTGTAAGGCCCAATTTATATAGTATAGCTGGCGGCGATACTGTACAAGTAGACCAGACAGCAAAAAAATTAAGAGAACTAGGGATAGAGGTTGATATAATACTATCTAATGCAATATTTCCTCATGATCAATACGACATATTAAATTTTTTTCATATCACAAGGTCGGCGGCTATCCTATTACAAACAAAAAGCACCAATAAGCCTATTGTAGTATCAACTATACATTGCCCTTACGGCGATTATGACAAACATGCTGCGCTGAGTATAAGGAGTTTGTTTGCAGCAATGTCAGAAGACACTAAGGACTATGTCAGAACTATTTCCCGTTGGCTCAGAGGGAGGGAAGGGTTACCATTCAACTATATTTGGACAGGCCAGCGACATAGTATTAACAAAGTATTGAAAAAGGCACATATGCTTCTACCTAATTCAATGTCAGAGCTTAATCGAATTAAAGAACGCTACCTTTGTCCTACGCCTTATACTATCGTCACTAATGGTATAAATCCCGAAAAGTTCAAATACGACGCCAATATAGCTAAAGACGAAAAACTGGTAATAAGCGTGGGTCGTATTGAAAAACGTAAAAACCAGCTTAACGTAATTAGGGCATTAAGTAATACTGATTATAAACTAATATTAATTGGCGCCCCAACCCCAACCCAACAAGATTATTATCAGCAATGTGTAGATGCCGCCGGTACTAACGTACAGATATTAAACCGTATACCGCATGATGAGATGGTGCGATATTACCAGTTAGCCAAAGTACATATACTGGCAAGTTGGTTTGAAACCACAGGACTAAGCTCGCTCGAAGCTGCAATAATGCGATGTAACCTGGTAATTACCGACAAAGGCGACACTAAAGATTATTTTGAGAACGACGCATTTTATTGTGAGCCTGAAGATACGAATAGCATACGCAAAGCCATTGATGAGGCTATTAAAGCTCCGATAAACGAACCACTGGCACAAAAAATATTAACTGAGCATACCTGGAAAAAAGCTGCCGAGCAAACTTTAGCTGCTTATCGGTCGCTTTTATAGTGCTTTATAATTTACCATGAGAAGCTTATCTGAGAATAATTGGCTATAGCTGCTCATAAGTAGCTGGTATGACACCCGATTTTTTATATTTGTAACAATTCTATAAACATCAACTTAGATGAAAATTAAATACCTGTTCTGTATTCTGTTTTTTTCATGCTTTTTTTTTACGCAAATAACAGTGGCACAGAAACTGTCCATGAGTGACGGCATTTCAAATGTTAAACCCAGCCAGCTAACCGACGACCAAATTATCCAGCTGTGGCAAAGAGCCCAGTCAGCAGGTTTAAGTGAAAAAGATATTTATGCCGTGCTACAAAAAAAAGGCATGTCTCCCGATGATATTGCGGTACTTAGACAACGTGTCACCTTACTGGGGCTAAACGATAAATCCACTCAAAAAAAGCCAACTTCTGCTGTAAATAAACAAGCAGACTTTTCGAGAGTAGTTAACGATACTATTGGTAAACCTAAATTGCAAAAAAAAGAACCAGTAGTTGCACCGGCACCTAAACCACTTGAGGTATATGGTATGAAATTGTTTTCGCAAAGCGATCTTAATTTCAAACCAGATTTTTCAGTTGCCACCCCTAAAAGTTATGTATTAGGCCCCGGCGATCAAGTGGTTGTGATATTAACCGGCTTAAATGAAACTACACTGCAGCCTAAAATAAGCGCCGAAGGCAATCTGTTATTACCTTATGCAGGCTTGGTATATCTCAACGGATTTACTATTGAACAAGCTACCAATATTATTAGAGCGAAAATGGCTAAGGTTTATCCGGCTTTAAAAAGCGGGCAAACACAATTGGCAGTGAACCTGGGGACTACTCGTAGTATACATGTCACTGTAAATGGAGAAGCGCACACCCCAGGTAATTTTACTGTATCTGGTTTTAGCACGTTGTTTAATATTTTATATAATGCCGGCGGACCGAATAGCAATGGTTCTTTGAGAAATATTGAACTGATAAGGAACAATAAACTTTACAAAACGGTCGACTTTTATGATTTCCTGCAAAACGGGATACAAAGCGGTAATATCCGTTTAGAGGATCAGGATGTAATACATATACCGGTTTACAAAAAGCGCGTCGGTATAAGCGGCGAGGTGAAAAATCCCTACCTATTTGAGTTAAAGGATAACGAGAGTTTAGAAGATTTAATTAAATATGCTGGTGGTTTTACAGAACTGGCATATAAAGGTATTGCCAAGGTTGATCAGATAAATGATCTACAGCATGAGGTTAAAGATGTATCGGCTAATTTATTTGCCAATTATGTACCACATAATGGCGACGTGATCACAATTGGCGCAGTAACTAATCGATATACTAATCGTATTATTTTAAGCGGCGCGGTTTATCGTCCCGGAGCTTATGAGCTTAAAGCAGGCTACACACTGAACCAGTTGCTGAAAGATGCCGAGGGTTTGAAACCTGAAGCTTATATGGAACGCGGTTATATTAACCGTACCCTTCCAAACCTTGAAAAAGACATTGTATCCTTCAAGACGAGCGATATAGTTGAAGGTAAAAGTGATGTTCCGCTTTTACGCGAAGATTCTGTGGTTATTCTTGATCGTGCAGTGTTTGTTTCTACTCAGAATGTTAGTGTGGGAGGCTATGTAAAAAGCCCCTTGACATTTGTGTATCGTAAAGGATTAAAATTAGGCGACGCAATAGCAATGGCAGGAGGTTTTGCTGATGAAGCAGCGCAGCACCATGTCGAAATATCGCGTATCATTAACAACAAATCTGATAGTGTAGCCAATCAACTGGTGCGTACCTTCACGGTTGACATGACCGATGAAGCCAATCAGAGCATGGAACTTGAGCCAATGGATATTATCAATGTACCTCGCTTAGTTAATTATCGCTCATTAGGCAGCGTAGTTATTAAGGGCGAAGTTGCTTTCCCGGGCGACTATCCCGTACAAAAACGCGATGAAACGGCTATGGAGTTTTTGTCAAGGGCCGGCGGTGTAACCCCGTACGGATCGTTGGAAAACACGCAAGTTTACCGCAATGGCGTCAGGGTAAATCTTGATTTTTCGGCGGTGCATAAACTGTCCGCATCCGAGCACAATAAAATGATATTATTACCAGGAGACAGCGTATATGTGCCTCGTGTTATATCTTATGTTGAAGTTGCCGGTGCAGTTAACAACCCTCAATACATAACTTATAAAGGCAAACGTTTCAAATATTATATTAATGCCGCTGCCGGTACCACACAAAACGCGAGGTTAAAGGGCGCCTATATTCAATACGCCGACGGCTTAAATAGGCCTGTCAGACATTTTTTGTTCTTCCGTGTTTATCCAAATGTAAAACCGGGTAGCCGCATTGTGGTACCTGAGAAACAGGCGGATACCAGATTAAAAATTGGATTAAGTGATATTGGCGGAATAGCCACAGCATTGACTGCAATTGTAAGCATTATAGCCATCCTTCATAAATAAAAATGAGCCAGCAAAACAATTCATACCCTTATGAGCCCGAGTTCTCACTTAAAGGGCTCCTAAATCAAAGAGTTGCCGATTTAAGGTACATTTTACGCTTTAAAAAGGGATTGGCTATCGTTCTGGTTATTGGTGCCTTGGCTGGCGCGTTCGCGGCCTGGTACAAATCGCCTACTTATACTGCCAGATTAACTTTTGTGGTGGATGACTCTAAATCGATAGGCGGTGGCGGCGGTTTATCGGCATTAGCAGGATTAGCCGGACTAGATTTAAATAGCCTGGGCGGAGCCAGCGGCGTATTGGCAGGCGACAACGTAGAAGAGCTTATCAAAAGCCGTAAACTGATGCAACAAACACTGGTAACACCCTATGACAGCACTGAAACACTGGCAGATAGATATGCCGATGTTTATAAACTGAGCAAAAAGTGGATCAAATATAGCGCTGATGGGAAAGTGATTAGATTCCCGCTTAATGGTGTTAATGCCACCCGCCTCCAGGATAGCCTATTGCATGAAATGGTTGAGTTGATCCTAGAAAACGACTTTGGCATCACCAAA
>DATJJI010000042.1:0-22646 GCA_035492275.1 Mucilaginibacter sp. | reverse complement strand
GCTTATGCTGCCATTGTTTGGTTTGCTCCAGGTTTCGTAACGTCCTGATATTTCAAAACCGCCATCAAAACTATAGCCCACATTTGGCGCCCAGGCAAATGATGTTCCTCCGCCTGTACCTGCATAAAGTGTTGCACCTGCCTGGCCTTCAACAAAAAAACCATTTTCGATGTAATACTTTAGGCCTGCTTTTAGCGGAATATAGCTGTAAACTGATTGCTGGCCTTCAAAACCGGTAAACTCATTTTTTACGATAAATGCAGTGTAACCTACAGATCCGGTAACAGCCACGCCTTTGGCTATGGGCAATTCATATTTTAATGAGGCGCCTGCGCCCAGATCAAATAAGCTGCTGGCATTACCCAAAGGTATGCCCAGGTCTACGCCCACGTTAAATTTGTTGCCATTAGGGGTTTGTGCAAAACTGCCAAACGCTATACCACATAAAATTACTAATGCTGATAAAAATTTTCTCATTGCAAGATATATTTAAGGTTGATAAATTGGTTCGATTAATAACGCCAAATATAGCTATAAATTATATATGGGTTAATTTTATGAAGATGTCTTCAAGCGATTGGCCTTGATGACTGCTTCTTATATTAGATAACGTGTCGTTAGCAATTAGGTTGCCTTTGTTAATAATTATAACCTGGTTGCAAACGGCCTCAACCTCTTGCATAATGTGGGTGGATAGTATGATTGTTTTGGTTTTACCCAGGTCAAGTATCAGTTGGCGTATGCCGATCAATTGGTTTGGGTCAAGGCCCGAAGTAGGCTCATCCAGCACCAGCACCTGCGGGTCGTGCAAAATAGCCTGTGCCAAGCCAACCCGCTGCCGGTAGCCTTTTGATAACTGCCCTATTTTTTTGTGCTGCTCGGGGCCAAGGCCGGTTTGCTCAATAATATCAGCTATGCGTTTTTCGGGAGCATGTAACTGGTGAACACCTGCTATGAATGTCAATGATTCTTTAACATACATATCGGTGTACAATGCATTATTTTCTGGCAGATAGCCTATGTTACGACGCACATCAAGTGATTGCGTGCGTACATCAAACCCACATACTTTTGCGGTGCCGCTGGTTTGCGGTATAAAGCAGGTAAGTATTTTCATGGTGGTTGATTTGCCTGCACCATTGGGCCCTAAAAACCCCAATACTCCCTGATTCGCGCTAAAGGAAATACCATCAACGGCTTTTTGTGTGCCATAAACTTTTGTTAAACCTTCAACCGTAATGCTCATGCTTCAAATGTAGAAATTTGGCGGGAATATTATAATATAATGTCATCCTGAACTTGTTTCAGGATCTTAAAAGACAGGGACATAATATGGTGGAACTTAGCGGGTGGGATGTCGAAATCAATTCGTCATGACGCTTTATTAATTATTACTCAGCCTTTTCTTTTTCAATCACAAAAACATCCTCGTTGTCTTTACGCATAAGGTATTTTTCGCGGGCAAATTTTTCGAGCTTTTCGGGATCAGAAGTAAGCTCATCAAGGTCCTTGCTTACTTTGGCGGTTTGCGTTTTGTAGAAATCGCGCTCCTGTTTCAGTTTACTAACCTGTTGGTGGTACTGGTATTGCGAAAACAGATCGTTCTTATCAAAAAACACCATCCACACCACAAAGGCCAGGGTAACCAAAAAGTATTTGTTTTTAAAAAGATCTATCAGGCGTTTCATAAACGTGAATTGTAATTTTATTTAAAATTGTTAAAAAAGTTTGGCAGCTACAAATTTGCTTTTAAACTTATTAACAAAAGTTAAGGTTGTATTGGTTCCCCTCTTGAGAGGGGGCGCGTAGATAGTGTGGCTGTAGGGGTGTGTTCTTTCGTGAATAACACACCCCTTCCCCCTCTCAAGAGGGGAATCGCGCAAAGCCAAGCTTATCTTCTTGGTTTACCACTCATATTACCATCAGCCGATCTGTTGCCCCCACCATTCGGACGTTTTGGCTTATCAGATCTGCCAAAGCCACGGCCTCTTTTTTGGCCGCCACCTTTACCTTTAGGTTTGCTTTGCCCTTCGGCATGCCTGGCCACTACACTCTGCGGATTCATCACATACGGATGCGCATCGTTTACAGGTATTTGTTTAGCAATCAGTTTATGAATATCCTTTAAAAACTCAATTTCTTCCTGGTCGCAAAACGATAGTGCAATACCACTTGCCCCTGCCCTGCCTGTACGGCCAATACGGTGCACATAGGTTTCGGGGATATTCGGTATCTCATAATTTATAACGTGCGTAAGCTCGTCGATATCAATACCGCGGGCAGCAATATCAGTAGCTATTAAAACGCGTGTAGTACGGTTCTTGAAATTGGTAAGGGCCCGCTGGCGCGCGTTCTGCGATTTATTACCGTGTATAGCCTCGGCGGTGATACCTATCTTATGCAGATCCTTTACCACCTTGTCGGCCCCGTGTTTGGTACGGGTAAATACCAGCACAGTTTTAATATCCTTATCTTTTAATATATGCGCCAATAATGCGCGTTTATCGTTTTTTTCAACGTAGTAAAGCTCCTGCTGTATCGTATCGGCAGTTGATGATACCGGGGTAACTTCTACCTTTTCAGGATTGTTCAGTATGCTGTCTGCCAGTTGCTGTATCTCTTTAGGCATAGTAGCCGAAAAGAAAAGCGTTTGCCGTTTTGCAGGCACTTTAGCTATGATCTTTTTAACATCATGCACAAAGCCCATATCCAGCATACGGTCGGCTTCATCTAAAACCAGCATTTTAATATGATCAAGATTAATGAAACGCTGGTTCATTAAATCCAACAATCTACCGGGTGTGGCAACTAATATATCCACCCCTCTGCGCAACGCGTCGGTCTGCGGATTTTGTGATACCCCTCCGAAAATTACCAGGTGTTTTAAACCGGTGTGCCTGCCATAAGCGGCAAAGCTTTCATCAATTTGTATAGCTAATTCGCGGGTTGGTGTAAGTATAAGGGCCTTAATAGTTTTTTGTTCTTTATGCTGCAGCCTGTCGTTATACAATAACTGTAAAATAGGTATAGCAAAGGCGGCAGTTTTACCGGTACCGGTTTGCGCGCAGCCTAAAAGGTCGCGCTGTTGTAATACAATGGGTATGGCTTGTTGCTGTATGGGCGTGGGGGTAGTATATCCCTCAGTTTTTAAAGCCCTGAGTATCGGCTCAATTAATTTTAAATTTTCAAATGACATGTATTGTTTCTTATTATATAGTGCTAACGCGATTGCATAGCGGATCTGAAGAGTTGTCGGTGATCAAAACCGTAAAGCTAACGGATATTAAATTTATTTGCGTAAAGATACGGTTTTATTATTTAGTATAGGTAAGTACCCTATTTATAGCAAAAATATGTTAAACTATGTTAATTGTAAATGATGAGTATTTATTTTATAATAAATTCAATTTTCTTTTGAACGTTTCAGAACCTTAAGTGTATAAGGTGAAAAATCAACAATTAAATCTTTATTAATACAATGAAAAGATCGCAGGTTATATATATGGTTATCATTGGTATGATAACTACTATTACGTTTTTTGCATTTAAAGCCGAAGGACAAAAGGTTAAAGGTTGGTTTTTGGCGGGAAGTTACCCAAAAGGATATGATATTGGAGTTGAAAACAATGTAGAAAGGAACGGGCATGTGGCATTTCTTAAATCGGTAAAATCGCTTAAGGCTGATAAGTTCGGCACTATATTACAAACTTTCATTCCTGATGATTATTTAGGCAAACGTGTCAGATTAACCGGCTACCTGAAAACCAATATTATTAAGGGCTGGGTTGGTATGTGGTTCCGTATTGATGGCGACCGGGCTAAACCACTTGGTTTTGATAATATGCAAGACAGGAAAATTAAAGGCATAACAGACTGGAAAAAGTACGAAATAGTATTAGACGTTCCGGCTAATAGCAAATACATTGCTTACGGCGTGCTGCTGGCCGGTTCAGGTACGGTATGGCTTGACGATCTGCGCTTTGAGGTAGTATCAAAAGATGTATCCGATACCAACATGATGCCAAAAAATAAACCGCAGAATACAAGCTTTGAAGAATCTGAAAAATAACCAACGGTGTGTTTTTATTTTCTAAAAACGCTTACAGCAGCCTTACAGATGAAGGGCTTATGCTTTATGTATCAGAGGGGAAAGAAAAAGCATTCACCGAGCTTTACCATCGGTATGCCAAAAGAATGCTTTATTTTTTTTACCAGCGGCTTTACCAGGATGAGCAAAAGGCCCAGGATTTTTTACAGGACCTGTTTTTAAAGGTGTTGCAAAAACCACAACTATTTGATGGTAACAAAAAGTTTAAAACATGGCTATATACATTGGCTATAAATATGTGTAAAAACGAATATCGAAAGGATGCGGTACGAGGTGTTAAAGTGAATGATTTTGATTTTAACGAGGTGGAAGAAATTCAAACCCCTTTTATTTTTCCGGACAAGTTTGATAAAGACCTGTTTGCAGCTAATTTGAAACATGAGCTTAATAATATGGAAGAAAACCAACGTATTACTTTTTTATTGCGTTACAACGAAGACCTGTCGATAAATGAGATCAGCGAAATTTTAGGTTGCGCGGAAGGTACCGTAAAATCACGCTTATTTTATTGCACTAAAAAACTGGCTGTTAAACTAAGGGCGTTTAACCCTAAAAATGAATTAGAATGATGGAAAAGAAATTTTTTGAGACCAGGCTTGAAAACCTTTTAATGAGTAAAGCCTTTAATAACCTTTCGGCAGCGGAGAAAAAATATGTTCTTACTTTATTAACTGAGGAAGAGTACCGGGAATACTCGCTCCTGTTGTCGAATTATAAACCGGTACTGTTGAGTGAGTATGACCAAATACAGCCGTCACCCAAAGTTACAAAAGCGCTTACGCATGCATTCAGGGTTAAAAATAATGCAAAACCTGTGTATTTTAATATTATACGCCCGCAACGTGTATTAACAATTGCCGCTTCGCTGATAATTTTGATTGGTTGTATACTTATTTTCCGCCAGGCTAATAAAAAAGAACAGCCATTAACAGTAAAAATAAAAAGGCAGCACGCAATTGATCATACAATAGCTAAAGCTGCAAAAAAAGAAATCCGGGAAATAAAAACTTATCCCGTTTCCGGAAAAAAGAAAACACATCTATATGCCGCCACTGTTAAAAAAACGCCTCATTATTTATGCCTGGACGTTGCGGTTGAAATTAATAACACCCCTTGCTTAAACCCCATAAATACGACAGCGGCAATGCCTTATACATACGAAGAAAGCCCGTAAAAGCAAAAGATTTTGATTGATCTTATCCCTACAGAAAACCCTAACCTGATTTATTAATTATATGAGAAACCTAATCCTTATCACATTTGTGCTATGCGTGTTTGCGCTTTTCGGTATGGCACAAAGCACCCATAGCATACGTGGTGTTACAGTTGATAGTATAGTTAAAATTAACTTGCCGGCTACTGTTAGTGTACTAAACGCGAAAGACTCTATATTGGTTAATTTTACCCATTCGGCTCCGGATGGAACGTTTGTAATTAATGGTTTGCCTGCAGGTAATTTTTTATTGATGGTAAGTCACCCAAATCACCAGGCATTTTTACAGCAATTTGTGCTGGAACCGGCTGCGGGACAGCATGATTTCGGCACAATAAAGCTGATGCCACCTCCACATGAATTGAAAGAAGTAACCATACAGGGTGGAGTAAATGCTATAAAAATAAAAGGCGATACCATTGAGTACAATGCCAAGGCCTATGTGATACAGCCTAACGACCGGGTTGAGGACCTGTTAAGACAGTTACCAGGCATAACCATTGATAAAGACGGGCATATCACCGCTCAGGGAGAAAAAGTGCAAAAGGTATTAGTTGACGGTGAAGAGTTTTTTGGCGACGACCCAACACTCGTTACCCGCAACATACGAGCCGATATGGTAGATAAGCTGCAACTTTATGACGCAAAAAGCGCGCAGGCTGCTTTTACCGGCATTGACGACGGGGTAAAGATAAAAACCATTAATGTGCAATTAAAGGAGGATAAAAAGACTGGTATATTTGGCAAAGCCGATGCCGGTATCGGTAATGACCATTATTACGAAGGGCAGCTTATTTACAATAAATTTAAACCGAAAGAAAAATTTGCGCTGTATAGCACCGCTTCAAATGATGGCAAAATAGGCTTAGGTTATGAAGACAACAATAAGGTAGGCGCCAGTGATGTACAAATAAATGACAATGGGTCGGCCGCCGTATCTTTTGGCAATACTGACCAGCTCGATAACCCTGCTTATAACGGCATTGGTGTGCCTGTATCAAAGACCGGAGGGGTGCATTTGGATGATAAATGGGACAAGGATAAACAATCTATCAATACCAATTACAAAATAGGCTCATTAGGACTTACAACAGACGAAAACCAGCTTTCGCAAAGAACGATTGGACCCAGCACTGTGAATAATACCGTTTTAGATCAGCATAGTTACAACTACACTTTCAGGCAAAAATTGGATGCTACTTACAATAATATATTAAGCCCTACGGCCAACCTAAAGCTAAGCTTTAACGCGACCGACCGCCATATAAATTTGTTATCGGATAATAACGCCAGTGTGACCGATGGCACCGGCTCCTTATTAACCACATCTGCCGTAAATAGAAATAATGAAGAACGCACAAAAATATTAAATGCGGATATTTTTTATACCAAACGGTTTAAAAAGGCGGGCCGTACCTTCTCATGGGACATCAATGAAGTTTACAGCCATGATAATCAAACAAATTACTTTACATCTGATACTTATACAGCAAAAAACCTAACAAACGCTATTGTTGATCAGTATAAGCCGGGTGTAACCAGTAGTTTGATTCTAAACAATAGCCTTACCTGGTCCGAACCTATTTTCTCCAATTTAGCGCTTGCAGTTAATTACGGGTTTGCATTAAACAATTCCCTTTCAGAATTAGAATCATTTAACGCATCGTCACCTAAAGTATATAATGTATTAGATTCTGTAAATAGCAGCAGGTATAAAGTTAATCAAATAACAAACCAATTGGGTGCCGTATTTAATTACCGATGGGGCGGCAATAAAAAGGTTTTAACTTTTGGCGCCAAAGCAAATGATGTTAATTTTAAGCAGATTAATGAGTATACTAATAATACTTTAATCAGAGATTATATTAATTGGAAACCCCAGGTTACCTTCAGAAACCAAATATCACAGGGTCAAACATATAATTTAAATTATAATGGCACTAGTGTACAACCCGGTATTTATCAACTACAACCTATAACCACAAATACCAATCCTCTCTATATCACCATAGGTAACCCAAATCTCGAACCCTCATTCGTGCATAGTTTTAACGGTAATTACAAGTATAACAAGAAATTAACCGGCCAGTTTTTTACAGTTAACGGTAATATATCATTCCGGGAAAATCCGATTATCTCCAATACCATTACCGATACACTTACAGGAATAACAACAACACGCTATGAAAACCTGAAGCATAATACACCATATAATTATTCGCTCTCTGTAAATGCAGACCTGGGGTTCGGCGGGTTATCACTAAGTACTTATGGCGGTGTTAATTACTTTTATAACAATGGCATATTAACTAAAAGCAATATTACAAACTATTCAATACGTGCTAATTTAGAGGGTTACAAGGAAAAAGCTTATAGTATTTACCTTTCGGGCGGCCCGGTATTTAGCGTAAATCAGTCATCACCGCATACCCCTACCGACAATAACTCAATAGGATATAATATTAACACATTTGTCCAGGTGTTTTTACCTGGCAAGTTCCAGATCGGTTCAACTTTCGATGATACCTATACCGGTAAAACACAATCATTGCCTTCAACAAACTTCGCAAAATTGTACGCATCGATTGATAAAACCTTTTTTAAAGGGGACAATTTGAAGCTATCGCTCTCCTGCAATAACATTTTAAACCAAGAGCAAAGTTTTAGAGGAGCCTATCAAACTACTATTTACCAAACCAATTACAACACTATTAAAAGATATTTCATGTTCGCTGTTACCTGGGATTTTACAAAATTTGGCACAGCACCCGCAAAAAAATAAAGTAATATGAAAACCATCAGTCTATTAATTATCACCTTATTGAGCGGCAATGCATTATTTGCCCAGCAATCAAAAATTGTTACCGGCGGTACTATTAAATATAACGATAGTTCAAGTTTTTGTCTAATAATATTCATTTAAAGGTCTCAGTAATAAATGTTAATTAATTAGCAATATTTTTTTTACTAAAACTTTAGTTATATATTAGGCCTGCCTAACACACAATTATGAGAAATTTAACCTTAGCGGTGATCATGCTATGCCTATGCGCATTATCGTCGTTTTCACAAAGTACCCATAGCATCAGGGGGGTAACAGTTGATACTGTAAAAAAAAATAAAGTGCCTGCAACCGTTATTGTATTAAATGCAAAAGACTCCATATTGGTTAAATATACCAGTTCGGCAACTGATGGTTCGTTTGCAATTAATGGATTACCTGCCGGTAATTTTTTATTAATGGTAACACACCCCGATTATACCATGTTTACCAAAAACTTTACGGTTAGCACAGCTACACCTGAATATAATTTCGGTGAAATAAAAATAGGTGTAGTGCCAAAGATGTTAAATACGGTAACCATAAAAGGCGATGTAGCTGCTATTAAAATAAAAGGCGATACCATTGAATATAATGCCAAGGCCTATGTGATACAGCCTAACGACCGGGTTGAGGACCTGTTAAGACAGATACCCGGCATAACTGTTGATAAAGACGGGCACATTACCGCCCAGGGCGAAAAAGTACAAAAAGTACTGGTTGATGGCGAAGAGTTTTTTGGCGATGACCCTACCCTCGTTACCAAAAATATACGGGCCGATATGGTAGATAAGCTACAGCTTTACGATGCAAAAAGCGAGCAAGCCAAATTTACCGGCATTGATGATGGCGTAAAGATCAAGACCATTAATGTACAATTAAAAGAAGATAGAAAAAGTGGCGTATTTGGTAAAGCAGACGCGGGCATTGGCAATGACGGTTACTATGAAGGACAACTTATTTATAATAAATTTAAACCGAAAGAAAAATTTGCGCTGTATGGCACCGCTTCAAATGATGGCAAAATAGGCCTGGGCAATGAAGACAATAACAAGGTAGGTGCATCGGACGTGCAGATAAATGACAATGGGTCGACGTCTGTTTCTTTTGGTTATGATCAACTGGATGAATCTAATTATGGTGGTGTTGGCTTACCTGAATCAAAAACCGGTGGCGTGCACCTGGATGACAAATGGAATAAGGACAAAGAATCCATCAACGCCAACTATAAAGTAGGCTCATTAGTACTTACAACAGATCAAACCCAGCTTACACAAACCACCATTGGCACCAATGACCTGAATATCACTAACAGGGATTCTCATTCTTATAATTCTACTTTCAGACAAAAATTGGATGCGACTTATACCGATATATTAAGCCCGACAGCTAATTTAAAATTAAGGATTAACGCTACCGACAGGCATATAGATGTAACATCTCATGATCATAGTGTAGTAACTGATGGTAACAACGCATTGCTGACCACTGCGACAATAGATCAAGACTCAAAGGATCGAACAAAAATATTAAATGCTGATATGTTTTACACTAAACGGTTTACAAAACCGGGCCGCACCTTATCATGGGATGTAAATGAAGTTTACAGTCATGATTTTAAAACAAATTATTTTAAGTCAGATCGTTTAACATCGGTTGATACCGTTGTTAATCAATATAAGCCAAATACCATTAACAGTCTGGTTATAAATAGCAATATTACTTATTCTGAACCCATAACTACCGGCTTTGCGGTTACCATTAATTATGGCCTTGCATTAATGAATAACCTGCAGGATCTGCAATCATACAACCAATCAGCCTCAGGCACATACAATGTATTAGATTCGCTAAACAGTAATAAATACAAAGTTAACCAGGTAACAAACCAACTTGGGGTTATATTTAACTACAGATGGGACAATACTAAAAAGGTACTAACCTTTGGCAGCCGGGCTAATGATGTAACCTTTAAACAAATTAATGAGTATGCTAACAACACTTTAACCAGGGATTACATCAATTGGAGGCCGCAGGTTACTTTCAGAAACCGGATATCGCAGGCCGAATCGTACAACATTAATTATACAGGCAACAGCATACAACCCGGCATTAATCAGTTACAACCCATAGTAACAAATACCAATCCGTTGTATGTTACGATAGGTAATCCAAACCTTGAACCGCAATTCCAGCATAATTTTAATTTTAACTATAATAATAACCAAAATCTAACAAGTCGTTTTTTTAATATTAACGGTAATTTATCATTATTAGAGAACCCCATTGTTAACAACACAATTACCGATAATACCGGGAAATCTACAACGCAATATGTTAATTTAGATCATACACGTATTAACTATCGCTTGTATGCAAATTTAAACAGTAAGCTTGCCACAGGAGCACAAGCAGGATTGTCGTTAAGTACCAATGCCACTATTGGTTATTTGTATAACAATGGGGTGTTAACTAAAAGCAACATTACCAATTATAATATAAATGCCAATATATCTTTGTACAAGGCCAAAGCTTATGACTTCTATCTTTCTGGCGGCCCGTCATTCAACAACAATCAATCATCACCACATTTAATTACAGATAATAATTCTGTTGGGTTCAATACATATATATTTACTCATTTGTTTTTGCCGGGCAAATTCCAGATCGGCTCAGATTTTGACGATAACTACACAGGGAAAACACAGGCTTTACCTTCAATAAACCGCGCAATGTTAAACGCGTCGCTTAATAAAAGCTTTTTTAGTGGCGATAATCTGAAGCTATCTGTTTCCTGCAACAATATCCTTAACCAGGACCAGAATTATAGATACGCCAGTTTAAATTCCATTACCCAAAGCAGCTACAATACTATTGGAAGATATTTTATGTTCACCGTAACCTGGGATTTTACAAAATTTGGCACAGCACCCGCAAAAAAATAAAGCAATATGAAAACCATCAGTCTATTAATTATCACCTTATTGAGCGGCAATGTATTATTTGCCCAGCAATCAAAAATTGTTACCGGCGGTACCATTGAATATAATGAAACGGTAAATATGTTTGGCGTTGGCCGTATTAACCTGCAGGTAAACCATAATATGGAGAAGGATATGCAATTGCAGGCATTCGAGAAATATCAGCAGGTACGCCCCCAATTTGTAACACTTAAAAGCAAGCTTACTTTTAATGCTAACCGGAGTATATATAATACTTTTATGCCTACCGAGGAAGTGGTATCATTTCAAGCTAATCCTTTAATGAACAAGTATAATACAACCTTTAATGATTATGCTGCCGGAATGAGCGTTACGCAAAGAAATGTACAAGGGCAACAGTTTTTGGTAGCTGATAGCACACGTAAAATAAAATGGAAAATTATCCCAGGCAACACGCGCGAGGTTGCCGGTTATACTTGCTACGAGGCGCATGGTTTGATACAGGATTCATTATATGTTGTCGCTTTTTATACCGATGCCATAAAGGTTAGCGGGGGCCCCGAATCATTTCATGGTTTGCCGGGCATGATATTACAGGTTGTATTGCCGCATGAGCATGTAAACTGGACCGCCACAAAGGTGACAGAGGCAACCATAGCAGACGCAGATATTGTACCTCCCAAAAAAGGCAAGCCAATGACTAACAAACAATTGGCTGATTTTTTAAGCCTGAATTTCAGGAACCGGGGTACTTTGGGAATGTATCAGCTAAAAATGTTTTCGCTTTAATATAAAGAAGATCGTCTCCGCATCTTTAATAATGATGCAAAAAATTATAATAAAAAAAGCTCTCCGATGATATATCGGAGAGCTTTTCGTTTTCTGCCTTAGGCTTTCAGCTTATTTCTTATAATATTTAAACGCTTTACCAATAAACTTCGCGTTCTCACCTAATTCTTCTTCGATGCGTAATAACTGGTTGTATTTCGCGATCCTGTCTGAGCGTGAAGCTGAGCCGGTTTTTATTTGTCCGCAATTTAAGGCTACGGCTAAGTCGGCAATGGTTGCATCCTCAGTTTCGCCGCTGCGGTGGCTCATTACCGAGGTATAGCTGTGTGTTTGTGCCAGGCTAACCGCGTTGATGGTTTCGGTTAATGAACCTATTTGGTTCACCTTTACCAGGATTGAGTTGGCAATATCTTCGTCAATACCTTTTTGTAAACGCAGTACGTTGGTAACAAACAGATCATCACCTACTAACTGTACTTTATCGCCAATTTTGTCGGTTAATATTTTCCAGCCAGCCCAGTCATCCTCGGCCATACCATCTTCGATAGAAATGATCGGGTATTTTGCAGCCAGTTCAGCTAAATAATCAGCTTGTTGTTCGCTGGTGCGGATAGCGCCTTTTTCGCCTTCAAATTTGGTGTAGTCGTATTTACCGTCTTTGTAGAATTCAGAAGCAGCGCAATCAAATGCTAAACAGATGTCAATACCAGGTTTGTAGCCAGCTTTCTCAATCGCTTTTAAAATGGTTTCAACACCATCTTCCGTACCTTCAAAGGTTGGTGCAAAACCACCTTCGTCGCCAACTGCGGTTGATAAACCACGGTCATGTAATATTTTTTTCAGGTTGTGGAATACTTCGGTACCCCAACGTAAAGCTTCAGAGAAAGATGAAGCGCCAACCGGCATGATCATGAACTCCTGGAACGCAATAGGCGCGTCGGAGTGTGAACCACCGTTAACAATATTCATCATCGGAATAGGCAGTGTGTTTGCATTTACACCACCAATGTAGCGGTATAAAGGCTGACGGCTTTCCTGAGCAGCAGCTTTAGCAGCAGCCAGTGATACACCTAATATAGCGTTAGCGCCTAACTTACCTTTGTTTGGCGTACCGTCTAATTCGATCATTATTTTATCAATGGTGTTTTGCTCAAAAACATCAACACCTTGTAATTCTTTTGCGATAACATCATTTACGTTAGCAACGGCTTTTAAAACACCTTTGCCCATGTAAACGGCTTTATCGTTATCACGCAACTCAACAGCTTCATGCACACCAGTTGATGCACCTGACGGTACAGCAGCACGACCGATAAAGCCATTTTCAGTTAAAACATCTACTTCTATGGTAGGATTTCCGCGCGAATCAAGAATCTGGCGGGCGTGAACGTCAATTATTAAACTCATTTTAATTTAGGATTAGTGTACTCAAAAACGCTTAGTGTACCAAATACACTTAGCATATCGTTTTCAAAGATACAAATCTCTGCGTAATAAGCGCAAAATTCTTGAATATTAACATTAATTTAATATGGATAACCTCAAGATCTGGTCTATTATTCAAAATTCTATTTAATCAGGCTAAAATGATCAACCTCATTACCGGCTTTATCATATACCTTGCCATTAATGGTGTTTGCTTCAATAGTTAACACACCATAAGTATATATTTTTTGTTTTGGAGTAAACAACATATCGGGCATATCCCAGCCACCAGTACCTTGTAATGAACCACCGCATGAGCCATTGTTAATATAAACCGTGCCTGTGGGCTTGGTATAAACGTTTGCATCATTTTGTTCAAATACTTGCGTACCCCTTACGGCTTTATGACGTTCATATACATGTCGGTGACCGGCTATACATAAATCGACCTTGTATTTATCAACAAGCGGCTGAATATGATTTTGCCACGTCTGTATATGGCTTACACCAAATACAAACAATGGATAATGCGAATACAAAATAATCCATTTAATATGTCTATCCTCACGAGCCTTTTTTAGATCAGCCTCTAACCATTTATATTCAGCCGAACCCTCTCTGAATAAAACCTTATCCACTTTTTCGGCACCCTGGGCGTAACCTGAATTAATAGCAACAAAGTGCGCGTTGCCATAATTATAAGAATAGTTAAGCTGTTGGCCGGGTAAGTTAATCACTTCATAAAATACAGGGAATGGCTTCTGAAAATTGTTTGATGCGGTATCATTCACCACGTCATGATTGCCAGTGACAGACATAAGAGGATAATTCGCATTTAAGGATTCGGAAATATTAAAATAATTAATCCAGCTTTTAGCTACCGAGCCATTTTCTACAATATCGCCGGTATGAATTGTAAAATCATAAGTGTACCTGCCCATTTGCTTTACAATAGTATCGGTTTGCTCAAAATTGTAATTACCGCCGTTGTTCTGTGTATCGCTCCAAAGGCCAACAACAATCTTTATGGGGCTACCTGGCTTGGGAGGCGTTTTAAAATGATGAACTGCGCTCCATCCATTTTTATCAGAACCTGCTGCATAATAATAAACGGTAGCAGACTTGAGGTTTTGAAGGCTGATTTTATTAACGTAAGTTTTTAGCGTTGACGAATAAACTTCTACAGCCTGTGCCGTCTGATCCCATTTGTTAGCAGAAGTCCCATATTTTATAGTACCATGCTCAGACTGATCATTAAACCATGTTACAGTCATAGCATTAGAAATGACACCACCATCGTTACTGAAATTAATATGGATACCGCGTGGCTGGCTAAAAGCGATACAAGGCGATATCAAAAAGCATATTCCAATAAAATTCGAAAACCTTTTAAATATGCTTTTCACATTAATTACTCCCATTTAAAAGTTTTGGTAGCTACAAAGTAAATCACCACACCCCAAATACACATAATGAGTATCTGATGCGATACATCAAACAGGCTGGCACCCTCAAAAGCTACCTTGCGCATGGCATCATTCAGGTAAGTTAACGGCAATGCCCTGCTGATAGGCTGCAACCAGGCTGGGAACACGTTGATAGAAAAGAAGGTGCCCGATAGCAAGAACTGCGGCAATGTGATCATATTGGCGATAGGTGGTACCGTGCTTTCGTTTTTAGCGATACCCGATACTGTAAAGCCAAAACCCATAAATACCACTACTCCAATGAGCGAGAGTATGAGCATATTGACGACCGTGACGAACCCGTGAACCAATGTAAAACCAAAGGCAAAGTGACCTATGGTAATAATAAACAAAGCGCCTATTAAAGCAAATGAGATACGAGCCAAAGCCTCGCCAATTACAATGCTGTAACGTTTTACCGGTGTAGCAAAAAAGCGTTTAATAACCAGCGTGATACGCAAACTTAAAAACACGAAAGCGGTACCAAACACCCCAGTGCTTAATAGTGAAAAGCCTAACTGTCCCGGTAAAATAAAATCAATTGTTTTATACTCGCGGCCGGTAATGGTAGCTTCTTTTATTTCGGCTACTGGCGGCGGCGCATCCGGCATGTGCGAATTGATCTGGAAGAAAATATTATTCAAGGCCGATTTCAGGATATTCTCCTTATCGCCCGATGCTTTGCTGTACTCAATATTTACCGTAAAATAAGGCGGCTTTGTGTTTTTTTGAATATTCAGGATAGCGTCTATAGTCCCCTTTTGCAGGTTGGTTTGCATTTCCTGTTCGGTTTGGTTATGGATCAGCCTAACCACGCTCACCCTTTTTAGGGCCTGGTATACCGGGTTAATGGTGTCGTTTGTTTTAGCCACGCCCACATCAACAGAAATAACCCCACCACCGCTAATAAACCCAAACACCAATATAAATATCAGTGGAAACAATAACGTAAACACCACCGATGATGGGCTGCGCACTATTGAACGGAAGCTCGCTTTAGCAATAGCCAGCGTTGCCTTAAAATTACTGTATGGTTTGTCTTTAGTCATTGGTCATTGTGTCATTAGTCATTCAACTTACATAATTACTCCCCCTTTGGGGGGTTGGGGGCTTATTCTTCCCTCCACTCCTTGCCCGTCATGGTGATGAATACATCCTCCAGGTTGGCCAATTTTACCTCTTTTTTACGCTCGAAACCTGAAGCCACCAACTTGTCGATAAAATTATCAGGAGTATCAACCCCTATAATATTACCACCATCAACAAATGCTACGCGGTCGCAAAGCACTTCGGCTTCATCCATGTAATGCGTAGTGATAACGACAGTTGTTCCCTGGTCGCGAATTTCACGGATCAGGTCCCAGAGGTTACGCCGCGCTTGGGGGTCGAGGCCGGTTGTAGGCTCGTCCAGGAAAACTATACGCGGGTTGTTGATCAATGTAGTAGCGATAGAAAAACGCTGCTTTTGTCCGCCCGAAAGTTCTTTATATTTTGCTTTGGCTTTATCAACCAGGGCTACTTTTTCCAGCATTTCGGTAGCGGTACGGTCAATCCCATACAGGCCCGAAAACAGATCGATCAACTCTGAAAGATTTAAATTGGGATAATACCCGGCAGCCTGCAGTTGTACGCCAATGCGTTTTTTAATGCTGGCGGCATCGGTATCAATATTAAAACCGTCAACAATAATATCGCCCGATGTTTTATCTCGAAGGGTCTCGATGATCTCGAGCGTGGTGGTTTTGCCGGCACCGTTAGGACCAAGCAAACCAAATATTTCGCCCTCATATACTTCAAAGCTGATACCCTTTACGGCGTGGAAATCGCCATAATTTTTTACCAGGTTTTTTACAGTGATTATGGGTTGTTTTTCCATGGCGTAAAAATGGTGCAGAAAATTGAATAATCAATGATTTTTAATGCCTGTCACTGTTTTTTTTACAGTAACAGGCGTAAGTTAAGGTTGAATGCAGCTTATTTAACCAAATGCCCCAATAAATGCATTGCCGAAATTGCATGTGCAACAAATTTGGCTAATAACAAAATGGCCGGTGTACTTAATAAAGTGATCATGTTTGTGATTGTTTAATGGCACAAAATTGTTGTATACCGGCCTATTTACACACGGTTATTAGGTGAAGTGAAGGAATTTGTCGGTGAATGAGGGTGGTGGGTGGATGAAGGAATATTAATCGTCATTGCGAGGAGTGAAACGACGTGGCAATCTCTACACGTCAGGCGGATAATTAAGAAGCGCATAACTATCGCGTAGAGATTGCTAGGCTATCGCTCGCAATGACGTGAGGGCAAAGAGAAGCATCTATTACTTCTTCCCCTTTTTCAACTCACTTTCTGATTTTAACACCTTGGCGCCCGATGCCTGTTTAATTTCATAAGCAGGTTCGTCTTTGTTGGCTTTGCGTTTTACTTTGGTGCCTTTTATGGTTTTGGTGGTAGTGCCGGTATGTTCTTTCACAATTTTCCCTTCGGCTTCGTGAGCGCCCCACGCCCAGTGTACGGTGTCTCCTTTTTTCATAATGCAATTATTTGTTGTCATTCTGAGCATAGCGAAGAATCTTATACGTCGTATTTATCGCGCTTACAAGATTCTTCGCTATGCTTAGAATGACAGGGAGGTGTTAGCAAAATGGCTGCCAAATAATCTGTAAACAAAAAGAGACGCAAAGTATTGCGTCTCTACAAATATGTTTTACTTGATGAAGCTTACTTCATCAAATTGATAAAGTCATCAAACAAATACCTTGAATCATGCGGACCAGGGGATGATTCCGGGTGATATTGTACCGAGAATGCTTTTTTGCCTTTTACACGGATACCTTCTATCGATTGATCGTTCAGGTTAACGTGGGTAATCTCAACCTTGTCTGATGCGCGTACCGCCTCGGGTACTACTCCAAAACCGTGGTTTTGTGAGGTAACTTCGCAATGGTCTATAATAATATTTTTTACCGGGTGATTCAAGCCACGGTGACCGTTAAACATTTTTTGGGTAGGGATATCATTAGCCAATGCTAACAACTGGTGTCCTAAGCATATACCGAACATTGGTTTATCAGATGCTAAAATATCTTTTACGGTTTCAACAGCGTAAGGCATTGCAGCTGGGTCGCCGGGGCCATTTGATACAAAGTAACCGGTGGGTGCAAAATCCTTTTCCATTTCTTCGAAAGTGGTTTTTGCCGGGTAAACTTTAGCATATACATCCCTGTCGTCAAAATTACGCAGGATGTTTTTCTTCACACCCAGGTCAAGCACCGCCACGCGATATTTCGCGCTCTCGTCGCCAAAAGTGTAAGTTTCTTTAGTAGTTACCTGTGATGATAATTCCAGGCCATCCATTGAAGGTACTTCGGCCAATTTGGCTTTCAGTTCATCGATGTCCAATATCTCTGATGATATGATTGCATTCATCGCCCCCTTATCACGTATGTGGCGCACCAGCTCGCGAGTATCAATATCTGATATCCCAACTATATTTTGCTCCTGGAAATAATCCTGGATAGACTCATTAGCCTGCTTACGGGTGTAAAAAATATTGTAGTTTTTACAAACCAAGCCTGCAATTTGTATCTGTCCTGATTCTACTTCAGCATCGGCTATACCATAGTTACCAATGTGCGCGTTGGTAGCCACCATGATCTGCCCAAAGTATGACGGATCGGTAAAAATTTCCTGGTAACCGGTCATGCCGGTATTAAAACATATTTCGCCGGCGGTGGTGCCAATTTTTCCGGCAGCTTTGCCATAAAAAACAGTGCCATCAGCTAATAATAAAATCGCCGGTAATTTGGTGAAATAGGTCATTTGTTCAAGTAAATTAAATGGTTAAAATATCGGCTGGTTTGGTGCGACGCGCCGTGAAAACATACTGGAAATATGAAGTAGGAAACTTCTTTGTTCACGCCGCAAAAGTAGGAAAAAATTTCGGATTTCGGAAGTGAGATTTCGGATTTTTGTCTAATAATATTTTTTCTACAGTTATGATTATATATCGCTATAACCATTCCGAAAACAAACTTCCGAAACAGCGTAGCTCTCTTGAGCATCCTTAATATAATAAATAACAACTGCGAAAAATCCGAAATAAAAATAATCCTACCTTTGCCTATCTTAAAACTATCAGCATGTCTGTAAACAAAGAAGTTAAAAGAATTACTACCCACATCCTGCAAGAAATGAAGAATCGCGGCGAGAAGATATCTATGCTTACCGCTTACGATTACTCGATGGCAACCATTGTTGACCATGCAGGTATGGACATTATATTGGTTGGCGATTCGGCCTCAAACGTGATGGCGGGGCATGAAACCACACTACCTATTACTTTAGATCAAATGATCTATCACGCGTCGGCAGTTGTACGTGCCGCAAAGCGTGCGCTGGTTATAGTCGACCTGCCTTTTGGCACTTACCAGGGCAACTCGAAAGAAGCTTTGAACTCGGCTATCCGTATCATGAAAGAATCGGGTGCGCATGGGGTAAAAATTGAGGGCGGCATTGAAATTGCCGAATCGGTAAGCCGCATTTTAACAGCCGGTATCCCGGTTATGGGGCATTTGGGTTTAACGCCACAATCCATCTATAAATTTGGCACCTATACTGTACGCGCCAAAGAGGCCGCCGAGGCGCAAAAATTAAGAGACGATGCCTTAAAATTACAGGAGTTGGGCTGTTTTGGCATAGTACTTGAAAAAATACCTGCAAAGCTGGCTCATGAGGTATCAAAAAGTTTAGTGATACCTACCATTGGTATTGGCGCGGGGCAGCATTGTGATGGTCAGGTTTTGGTGATCCATGATATGCTGGGCATAAACCAGGGCTTTAAGCCGCGTTTTTTACGCCAATACGCCAATTTATACGAAGTGATGGATGGTGCGATAAAAAACTATGTAAAGGATGTAAAAGGGAAATCTTTCCCGAGTGAAGAGGAGCAGTATTAGTACTGAGTCCATGGTCGATAGTCAATAGACCATGGCAAATTAAATAATTACTATGGACTATGGACCATAGACTATCGACTAAAAAATGGCCCGACCAGAATTTTATTATACCAGCTACGATATTACCGATAAGGATATTCTTTACGAAGATAATCACCTTATTGCCGTGAACAAACGCGCGGGCGATATTGTGCAGGTTGATGAAACCGGCGATGAATCGTTGGATGAAAAGGTAAAGAAATACATCGCCAAAAAGTACGACAAGCCTAATGGCGCTTTTTTAGGCGTAGTACATCGGCTTGACAGGCCCGTGAGCGGTGTTATATTATTCGCCAAAACCAGCAAGGCGCTTGACAGGATCAACAAAATGTTTAAGGCCCGCGAAATGCATAAAACCTATTATGCTGTAGTGCGCAAAAGGCCCGTGCCCGAAAACGGCACGTTGGTGCATTGGCTGGTAAAAAATCCGCAGAAAAATGTGACCAAGGCGCATGACCACGAGGTTACCGGCAGCCTGCGGTCCGAATTAAATTATAAACTGGTTGGCGAGCTTGATGGCTATTATTTAATTGAGGTCGACCCTATCACCGGACGCCCCCACCAGATACGGGTACAGCTTTCAACCCTGGGCACACCTATAGTTGGCGATAATAAATATGGTTATCCGCGCGGTAGTCTGCGTAAAAGCATATGCCTGCATGCCCGCAAATTGCAGTTTATCCATCCCATAAAAAAGGAACCGATATTGATTACAGCACCAGTACCCAAAGATGGCTTTTGGGAAAAGTTTGAGGGAATGATGAAGTAATATTAACTAAAGGGTGTCGGGCTGGCTCCGCTCATCCTTCGACGAAGCTCAGGATGACAACCCTTGTTATAATGCTTTTACTTCCGCCCATATCTTCTCATCAACCAACACACCTTCCTGTAAGTTTTTATTTCTTGATCTTAGCGTATTTTCGCCGGGATAGGCTACCTGCTTATCGCTATTTACCGGGGCACTGCTTTTGGTATAAGCCAATATTTCTTCTATCAGGTCATTTGTTTGTTGGGTGTCCTGCGGTTTAACAGCGATGAACACCTGCGACACGCCCGACTCAGTTTCACGCTCGCCTATTTGCTTTACTGACCGGCCCTGGCTTAATATAGATACCAACAGATCAAGTACCAGGGCTAAACCCGAACCTTTCCAAAAACCTATGGGCAATAAACTTTTCGATGCCGCAATAGCCGATGGATCGCTGCTCAAATTACCACTTGTATCATAACCACCCGGTACCGGCAATTGCTCGTTATAGCTTTGGTATTGTAACACCTTACCAAATGAAAATTGCGATATGGCCATATCCAACACAATGTGTCCTTCTTTTCGCGGTACAGCTATTACTAACGGATTGTTACCCAAAGTGGGTGTTGTACCACCCCACGGCACTATGGTAGCCACCGCGTTAGTAAAATTTATGCTGATGTAACCTGCTTCGGCAGCCTGCCAGCCATAAGTTCCGCCACGCATCCAATGGTTTGTGTTTTTAATAGCTACGCAACCTATTCCATTTTCATTTGCCAGTTCAATGGCTCGTTGCATGCAAAATTGCGCGTTTAACATGCCCGGGCCAAGGTTGCCATCCCATTGCTCAAGTGCACCCCAGGTATTTACGCGGGTGGGGGTAGCTTCGGCTTTGATAACACCTTCTTTTATATAGCGTACAAATGTGGGGAAACGATTTAATCCGTGCGTATAAACACCGTCGCGGCTGTTCTCTGCAAATACCCGGGCACAAAGGTCGGCCCTTTCGTCAGGGAAATTCAAATTGATCAATACACGTTTAAATTCGGCTTTTAGTTGTTCAAATGGTATACGCATAGCGCAAATATAACAGGTTAATAATTGCGGGTTAAAATAATAGTGATTTAAAACAGTTATAATTGCTTTAGGTTACCAGCTATAACCGCATTTTTTTACTTTTGTGCCAACTGTTTTAATGAAGAATAAAATACCACTATTATTTGTACTGGGTTTAATACTCATCAACGTGTTGAGCAATTCCTGTAAAAAGGATAAACAAACTTCTATTCAGATGCTACTTACCAATGGCACCTGGCAACTAGCATCTGTATATCAGGCTTACCTGGTTGGTGACACGCTTAAACGGGAAGATACCTTAAATACCTTGTGCGATACAACCCAACTATTTACATTTAAAAGCGATAACTCCTGTACCTATACAAATTTCAACTGCCTTCATCAGCCGGTAGCAAGCGGGCATTGGTCGCTGTCACCAGATCAGCTGTATTTGAGTTCGGATATGATTTGTAAAGACACAACGGCTACAGGCAGTTCAAAACCATTTTTAAATGCCCAGATATTTAACCTTGGGCAGTATTCACTCGTATTACGTACAGGCGATATCCAAAACTATACCCAGTCAACAAAACGAAAGGTTACACGTTATGGTTTTATTCGTCAAAAAGCTGCTATTCAATAGTAATATAAGAGGTGTAAACCTTTATATTTGAGTCGTAAAATAAAACTTTATTCGCCATTTTGAAAAAACGAATTGCCATTTTTGCTTCAGGGTCAGGGTCAAATGCTCAAAAAATAATGGAGCATTTTAAACGTAATGCCGAAGCCGAAGTAGTTTTGATACTTACTAATAACCCACAGGCTTACGTATTGCAGCGGGCCGATAACTTTGAGATACCCTCGCATATTTTCACCCGCCATGAGTTTTATGAAACTGATGATGTGATCCGGATATTGAAAAACCTGCAGGTCGATCTTATTGTATTGGCCGGTTTTTTATGGTTAGTGCCCCCATCATTATTAAAGAATTTCCCGAATAAGATCATCAACCTGCATCCTGCCCTGCTACCAAAATACGGCGGCAAAGGCATGTATGGCGATCATGTGCATAAAGCAG
>DATJJI010000041.1:0-2787 GCA_035492275.1 Mucilaginibacter sp. | reverse complement strand
TGCTTTTAGAAATTACAAAATGGAACCTTTTAATGGTAAAGTTTATTTGTTTAAGGCAAAAATATGTGTTCATTATGTTTATGATACCGAATTTTTAGGCTGGAAGAAATATGCCCTCGGCGGTGTTGAATTGTATGATGTACCCGGCGATCACTTAACAATGATCAGGCCGCCACATGTAGAAGTGTTTGCATCTATACTGAGTGACAGTTTGGATAACAAGGAAGATAGTTTAGAAACTAAAGAAATATTGCATAACATTTCTACTAGTTCTGATACCATAAAACAGATTAAGATTTCGCTATAAAGGCATTGGTTTAAAATATTAAAATGATGATACTAACTATTACAACAGAAAACCTGGAAGATTGCGTATATGCTTTTTTAAAAGCCTATAACGGCCCTCCATGGAACTATAACTGGACCTACGAGAAAGCAAAAAAATACCTTTCTGAATATGTCGGAAGCGAGCAATTTGTTGGATTTGTTTTATATGACGAAGGACAAATTGTAGGCGCCACTTTTGGGCATATTAAAACCTGGTGGACCAGCGAGCAATTAATGATTGACGAGTTTTTTATATCGGGCGAGAAGCAAGGGATGGGTTATGGTAAAAAGCTACTCTCCTATTGCGACCAATATGCATCAGAGAACAACGTTGGTTCTATTGTGTTAATGACAAACCGTTATATGCCAGCATACGGCTTTTATAACAAAATTGGTTACACCACCACAGAACAATATGTCTTTATGTTTAAACAAATTATGTAACGCACAGTTGTAAAACTATTCATTGTTTAACTGGTTATCCTTACCGTATAATTTAAACTATTACCATGAAAAACATTACTCAAATCACACTTTTGGCACTTTCTTTAATCATCTCATCATGCAGTACATTTAAAGACAGCGGATACAAAAACGTATCATACTTTCAAAACCGCAATCATTCAGGCTTTTACGAAGAAAAAATTGATAATTATACCCCGTTTAAAATACAACCTGATGATATTTTAGGCATAAACGTAAATAGCATTAACCAGGAAGCCGCTTCAGTATTTAACACCAGTACTAACCGTGTTAACGGTTCAAGCCCGGATGCTATTAATCCCGTTTATGGTTTTAAGGTAGATGCTAAAGGCAATGTGCAATTGCCCTTAGTAGGTGAAATGAAAGTAACCGGAATGACCACTGATGAGGTGGCCAAGCAATTAACCGGTAATTTGCTGCCTTATCTAAAAAACCCGATAGTTAATATCCGTGTGTTAAACTTCAAAGTATCAGTTTTTGGCGATGTATTAAGGCCCAATGTATATAATATTCAAAACGAGCGAATAAATATCACCGAAGCCATAAGCCTGGCGGGAGATTTAAACATTACCGCAAACAGGAAAAATGTTTTGCTGGTGCGGGAAGAAGACGGCAAGCGCATGTATTACAATATAGATCTAACTAAAAAAGACCTGTTTGATTCGCCTTATTATTATTTACACAATCACGATGTAATATATGTAGATCCGGATAAAACTAAATACGATACTGTTAGCCGTAGCTATAAACGCACTACAATAACACTCTCTGCCCTTTCAATTGCAGCAGTTGTCCTTTCAGCCTTGTTTGTATATTATCGTTAACGTTTCAAATTTATAGTGTATTCATATTATGATTAATCGATCAACTGTTAATACTAAGCCTTATCAAAATATTGACGGCGATGACGCCGTTAATTTAAGGATGTTGCTGATGAAATATGCCGACTATTGGCAATTATTTCTTATCTCGTTTCTTATTGCCATAGTTGGCGTATTTATTTATAAAAAATATGTGCTACCGACATATGATATAGTGGCCACACTTGAAATACAGGATATCGGCGATAAATCTCCGGCTGAGAAAACTTCATTGGTAGATTTCCAGCAACTGGACCAGGTGAACGCTCCCCGTGTAGTGGAAAACGAAATGGAGATATTAAAATCAAACCAGATTATTAAGCAGGTGGTTGATCATTTCCAGTTGTGGGCTAATTATAAATTAAAGGGCGGCGCAATCAAAAACCCAGACCTGTATCGTAAAAGCCCAATTAAAATAAACCTGCTAAATTATACCAAGCCTATTACGCCCCGCAAACTGCAGTTTCAGCTTGTTGATGAAAATACTTACATGCTTATTGATGATGATAGCAATTCGGGCAAACATCGTTTTGGTGAAACTATAACTGATAAAACCGGTTCGTGGACAATTACAGCAAACGATAATTTAAAGAAATATATCGGCAGTGTTGTCGAAATTGAGGTAAAAGATCCGGAACTGACGGTTTTAAACTATCAAAATTCATTAAAAATAGAAGCCGAGCAAAAGCCTGCCAGCGTAATTAATATTTCCATTGCCGATAAAAATATTAAAAGAGGCCAGGACTTTATCAACTACCTGATCTATTTTTATAAGCAGAACGAAGTTGCCGAAAAAAATAAGATTGCGAAAAGCACACTTCGATTCATTGATGACAGACTCGATTCTCTTTCGGGTCAGTTGAACCATGCGGAGAATAAAATTGAGGGATACCGTAGTCAAAACGCATTGACCGATGTAAATGCGCAATCTCAAATGTATTTACAGCAAATACAAACGAATGGTGAAAAACTGAACGATATCAATATCCAGTTAAACATTATCAATAAGCTGGACGATTATTTAAGTCAATCGGCAAATGGTAATGCCACTGTCCCCTCTACCCTGGGCATTACAGATCAGCATCTGGTTGAGCTGGTGCAAAAGCTATCGGATGTA
>DATJJI010000040.1:0-12972 GCA_035492275.1 Mucilaginibacter sp. | reverse complement strand
GTACTCAATGATATAAATAATTAACGAAAAATACAATTAGCTGTAAATACAAAAGCCCCATCCTGTTACGGTATGGGGCTTAATAAAAAGTTATTTAAAGCTTATTTTGCTTCTTCTTCTTCAGATTTTTTAGCAGCAGCTTTTTTGCTGGCAGCTTTAGTTTCTGCACCTTCCATTTGCTCTTTTAACTGAGCCAGAACGCTTAGATCACCTAAAGTTGATTTTTCAACTGATTCTTTCACTTTCTTAACCGCATTGTTAGCAGATTTTGCTTCTTTTTTACGGTTTTCAAATTCTTGTACACGAGCATCAGCACGAGCTTCTTCCCATATACGTGAGTGTGAAATTACGATACGTTTATTTTCTTTGTTAAATTCAATGATCTTGAATTCAGCAACTTCGTCGGCTTTTAAGCTCTTACCATCTTCTTTAACCAGGTGTTTGGTAGGTACGAAACCTTCAACACCGTAAGGTAAAGCAACTATAGCACCTTTGTCGGTCACTTTTAACACGGTACCTTCATGTATCGAGTCGATAGTGAAGATGGTTTCAAAAGTATCCCAAGGGTTTTCTTCCAGTTGTTTGTGGCCCAGGCTTAATTTACGGTTCTCAACATCTAACTCTAAAACAACCACGTTCAGTTTTTCACCAACTTTAGTGAACTCGTTAGGGTGGTTAATTTTTTTAGACCATGAAAGGTCGCTGATGTGGATCAAGCCGTCTATGCCGTCTTCCAGTTCAACAAACACACCAAAGTTGGTCATGTTTTTAACTGTAGCTACGTGTTGTGTACCAACAGCGTAACGCTCGGCAGCATTTTGCCATGGATCAGGCGTTAATTGTTTAATGCCTAATGACATTTTACGCTCTTCGCGATCAAGGGTTAATACTTGTGCTTCAATTTCGTCGCCAACTTTCAGGAATTCCTGAGGGTTACGAAGGTTTTGTGACCATGACATTTCTGACACGTGAATTAAACCTTCAACACCCGGGATAATTTCTAAGAACGCGCCGTAATCGGCAACAGTAACTATGCGGCCTTTAACTTTCGAGCCAATTTGGATAGACTCGTCAAGTGATTGCCAAGGATGAGGAGTTAATTGTTTCAAGCCAAGAGCGATACGTTTTTTCTCGTCATCAAAATCCAACACAACAACGTTGATTTTTTGATCCAGTGATAAAACTTCTCTTGGATGCTCAATACGGCCCCATGAAATATCGGTAATGTGTAATAAACCGTCAACACCGCCAAGGTCAATAAATACACCAAAGTCGGTAATGTTTTTAACTGTGCCTTCCAGTACCTGGCCTTTCTCCAATTTGGCAACAATTTCGGTTTTTTGGTTTTCCAGATCGTCTTCAATAAGCACTTTGTGCGATACCACAACGTTTTTAAACTCGTGGTTTATTTTAACAACTTTGAATTCCATTGTTTTGCCCACATAAACGTCATAATCCCTGATAGGTTTAATGTCGATCTGTGAACCTGGTAAAAAGGCTTCAACGCCCATGATGTCTACAATCAGACCACCTTTAGTTCTGCTCTTAACAAAACCGGTAATGATCTCATCGTTATCCAGTGCAGAATTAATTTTCTCCCATGATTTTTGAGTTTTCGCACGTTTACGAGAAAGTACCAACTGTCCGTTAGCATCTTCTTGCGATTCAACAAATACGTCAACTTTGTCACCGATCTTCAGATCAGGTGTATCACGGAATTCAGAAACAGATACCAAACCGTCAGACTTGAAGCCCACGTTTAATACTACATCCTTATTGTTAACATTTACAACAGTACCGGTAATAATTTCGCCCTTGGTGATTGAACTGAAAGTTCCATCATACAATTTCTCCATTTTCTCACGATCGCTGTCGCTGTAGTTACCAAATTTTTTGTCGTCTGCGTCCCAGTCGAAATCTTCGCGTGGTGCAGCTGCAATTTGAGATTTGATCTCTTCGATTGATATTGAATCAGCCTCTGACTCAATAGTTTCTTTTTCTCCGGTTGCGGTAACTGTGTCCAGTTCAGCTTCCTTTGCTTTTAATTCTTTTTCTGCTTCTTGTTTTTTTGCCATTAAATAATTTTTCTCCTTTTCCCAATTTATTAATTGGGACTGCAAAGGTAGAACTATAATTTTATTCAAAAAAATTTAATTTGCTGTTAAATGCTGATTTTTAAGCGTTTTTGTAAGATTTCAGAAGTTTTTCAGGTTTTTTTCACAAAGCGGTGGCCTATAGTTGTAAGCCTCAGCGGTTTCAGGCCGACAGTTTAGACTCTATTTCGTAAAATATCGTCATAAAATCAGGTAGTAAAAGCTGGCGATAGGCTGCCAATACTTCATTCATACGGATTTCATGGTCGGGGGTAAACGGGTTATCCCAAACGCGCATGCAAATACGTTTAAGCGCGTAAGCAATCTGCTGCGTTTCTGAGTAGGTATGTAAATAGCCGTCGCGCTTAAATCCTTCATAAAAACGAAAAAAACGGGCGGTGTCTTTTAAACCTGCGGATGAAAGAAATTCTTCGATCACATCATTGTCGCATCCTTTTAAATGATCATAAAAATCATCTACCGTAATTTTACCGGTAGTAAGCAACAAATTATCAATAACAAGCTCGACCGCTATATGGCCCAAAAAGAAAGGCTTTACCGGCGAGCCTTCAATAACCGGCGTCAGCGCTTTTTTTAATTGGTGTGAATGTGTCGTGAAAAACTCCGAGGAGTGGAAGTGCCGGTCGACATCGAGGTGCTTGTTCCAGCCTTCAATTATGCGGTTAACATTACTGTTATGGTGATGAATTTTTTCTGGGTGAAGGACAATAGTCTTATCGGCATTTTTTAAAAGATCGGGTAATACCGTGCCCAATACATGGTAACAGTTGGTAGTATCACGATCAAAATAATAATGCGATAAAAAATTCATAACGGGGCCTCACCCCTAAAAATAGGCAAAATATGCGGTTTGACATGTAATTTACCCGTAAATAATTTTTGAAAGGCATTATCTACAGCTAAAGCTATTGTTTTTCTTTTTATAGCATCAGCACATATTCTATTATCTTTGGCCTCCCGATAGCTATCGGGATTGTTAAGAATAATAAAATGAATTTTGTTGAAGAATTACGCTGGCGGGGCATGCTGCATGATATTATGCCCGAAACTGAAGAACTACTGAATAAAGGTATGGCCTCGGGCTATATTGGATTTGACCCTACTGCCGATTCGCTGCACGTGGGCAGCCTGGCACAGATCATGACCCTGATACATTTTCAAAGAGCAGGGCATAAGCCGTTTGCTTTGGTTGGCGGTGCCACCGGTATGGTGGGCGATCCATCAGGTAAATCGGCCGAGCGTAATTTATTGTCGGAAGAAGTTTTGCAGCATAACCTTGACGGTATAAAAAAACAGCTGGAGAAATTTCTTGATTTTAACAGCGGCGCCAACAGTGCCCAAATGGTTAACAACTACGACTGGTTAAAAGACTATACCTTTCTTGACTTTATACGCGACGTTGGCAAGCATATCACCGTAAATTATATGATGGCTAAAGATTCGGTGAAGAACCGTATTGGCGGCGATGCAGGCATGTCATTCACCGAGTTTACTTACCAGTTGGTGCAGGGTTATGATTTTTACTATTTATGGAAAAATTATAACTGCGTACTGCAAATGGGTGGCAGCGACCAGTGGGGTAATATTGTTACCGGCACCGAGCTGATACGCCGTAAAGATGCAGGTGAGGCTTATGCCATAACCACGCAACTGATCAAAAAAGCTGATGGCAGCAAATTCGGTAAAACCGAAGGCGGCAACATCTGGCTTGACCCGGATAAAACATCGCCCTACAAATTTTACCAGTTTTGGCTCAACACCAGCGACAGCGATGCGAAAACATACATCCGCATATTTACTTTGTTTGATGAAGAAACCATTAAAGGTTTAGAGGCTGAGCAGGATGCCGCACCTCACTTACGTGTACTGCAAAAAGCCCTGGCAAAAGATATTACCATCCGTGTACACGGCGAAGCCGAATATGAAAAAGCCATCAAATCGTCCGAGTTTTTATTCGGAAACACCGGTATCGAGTTTTTAAGTGAATTGAACGAAGCCGAGGTGATCGCATTATTTGAAGGTGTTCCAAATTTTAATATATCATTAGCTGATTTAAACCAGGGTATAAACGCCACCGATCTGTTAGCGGCACACACCACAGTTTTCCCATCAAAAGGGGAAGCCAAAAAAATGATACAAGGCGGCGGTGTTGCTATTAATAAAGTAAAGATAGATTCGGCAGAGACCGTTTACCAAAGCGACGCGCTCATCAGCGGCAAGTTTTTGGTAGCGCAAAAGGGTAAAAAGAATTACTTTTTGATTATTGCAGAATAGTAAAAAAATAAAACGCTTGTCATTCTGAGCATAGCGAAGAATCTTGTAAGCGTGATAGGTGAATCGTATAAGATTCTTCGCTATGCTCAGAATGACAAAGGTTAGAACAAAAGAAAAGGGCTGAATTTATTCAGCCCTTTTCTTTTGTATCAAGGAATATCGCTTACAAATCGCTCAATAACTCCAACTTTTTATGATTGTACTCATCCTGCGATATCAGCCCGTTATCAAACAGGGTTCTTAGTTTTTTAAGTTTTTCGGTCAGCTCATCAGCTTTTGGCTCTTCGTGAACCGGGGCCGGAGCGGTTTGTTGTACCGGGGCGGCAGCAGGTGTGGCAGCCTGGAAAGCGGCTATCTGTGATGCCGGTGTTTCAAATTGTACTGCGCCTGATTCTGCACGTTTCTCTTCGAGGTCACGTAACCTGCGTGCCTCACGCTCTGATTCTTTGCGTTCCTGCGCATATTGATACAGCTTACGCGCTTGTACTTTAGGCAGGTAATCAACACCCATTTCGGCACCGTTGGTAGTTTTTATGCTGAATATGGCACCAATAATTTCTTCTTTGGTATATACGTCAACCACGTCTTTCCAAACAAAGTCAACAAACTTTATGGATAAACCCAGGTTAGCCGGGGTGAAAAATAAAATACGCTTGTTAGTAATGGCAATACAATCAGGCAGCAGGTTTACCAATGGCTTTTTTTGTACTGCTATATATAATACCTCTTCGCCCGTAGTTAACAGGTCAACCAGCCGTGTATAAACTTTTTCAACAGCTTTCGGGTCCTGCTCGTCGTTCAAAAATTTCTCGATCATTTTAAATCAATTATAATGTATACTGCAAAAATAGTTAATTTCTGTTAGTTGTATATTAAGTTTTAAGCGATCAGCAAATTGCAGCCGCGTATATCAGCATTATCAAAACGGCCCAATACCTCAAAGCCGCCATCGCTGTGTATCTTCCCCAGATCCTGAGTAGCTATAAATGAGCAGGAGTTAATATTGGCCAGATCGATGATGTTTATACCGCCAGCTTTACCATTGGTTACTACGCTCATGGGGTCGTTAGTATCACGGGTAATGATGCGCATCCACGGCGGGCAATTAAAAATACCCAACCCTTTAGAGTAAGCCTGCGATAATAACTCGGTCATGCCGTATTCTGAATGTATGGCATTAACGCCAAAGCCCCGGCATAAAGTATCGTGCAATTCCTCGCGGATCATTTCTTTACGGCGGCCCTTCATCCCACCGGTTTCCATCACAACAAGTTCAGGGAAATTGAGCGGATGCTGTTCTGCAAAATCCAACAAAGCAAAAGTAACGCCGATCAATAAAGTTGGTTTTTGGGCCTGTTGTTGTTTGATGAGTTGCGCGGCTAAATCAGCATGATTATATAAATAGAAACCACTGTCGGCATTGTTCGATCGCTTGATCAGGTCATCAGCCATATAAATAAGTGACGAACCCTGCCGTTCCAGATAGGAGGGTAGCAAAGCTAAAACGGTATAGCTTTCAATATCACCATAAAATAACTGGAAAGCCTTACGGAAACTATCCTCATACCAGCTCACATCGGTGATATGATGGCTGCTGGTGATCATGCCTGTGGTGCCCGAGCTGGTAAAGGTAACCTCGACAGGATCAGCAGAACTCAATATGGTGTGCGCTTTAAAAAACTCGACCGGTAAAAAAGGTATCTGCTCAATGCGGTTAACTAATTCATCGTTAACGCCTAAACCCGAAATAAAATCATGATAAACCCGGCAGTTTTTGGCCTGGTATTGAAAAATCTGTAAGGCCGCGGTGTTAAACTGCTCTTCGCTGTTAATAGAAAATATTTCTTTTTTATCCGGCTTAACCATTGCGGGCAAAGATAATGCAAATGTTAGCTATGCTAATGTCAAAATCAGGCGGATGTAATAATTACAGAAACTTATCTATTTATATTTTGTTGGTGGATGTATAAATATAAATTTAGCCCCATGAAAAGATTAAAATTCCTGCTATTGCCGGTAATGCTGAGCGCATTTTTTGTGCTGCTATCGGCAACCGACGCAAGTAAAGAAACAGAACGTTTGCATAACTCGGCCAACGTATTAAAGGCATTTGGCAAAATGAAAGAAAGCATACCTCACGACCTGATACAGGATTACCAGGGCGTGGTAATTATCCCTAACCTGATCAATGCCGGTTTTGCCGTTGGCGCTAAACGTGGCAAGGGTGTTGCCATGGTAAAACTGCCCGACGGTAAATGGAGCGACCCGGTATTTATTACCTTAACCGGCGGCAGCTTTGGTTTACAGATAGGTGTACAATCAACAGACCTGGTATTGGTGTTCCGCCATAAAGGTGTGCTGGCTAAAGTTAAGAACGGCGATTTTACCATCGGCGGCGATATATCAGCAGCAGCTGGCCCGGTTGGCCGCAGCTCGACAGCCAGTACCGATTATAAATTGCAGGCAGAGGTATATTCTTATTCGCGCAGCCGTGGTTTGTTTGCCGGTATTACCATACACGGCTCAAACCTGGCTATTGATAAAACAGCCAACGCGGCTTTCTATGGTAATCATATGAGTTCGAGCGAAATATTTGAAACCGGAAAAAGCGGCGATGAAGCTGTACAAAATTTAAAAGCCACTTTAGGCGCGCTGTAATTATTGTATTTACTAAGTAAAAATGCCCGGGCAAACGTGCCGGGCATTTTTGTTAAGGTGTATGCCATGTATATTAGCTGTTAATTATGAGTAATCTATCCGCAGGAAGCAACAAACTGGTCATCTATCAATTATTGCCGCGTTTGTTCAGTAATACCAACACAACCAATAAATTTTATGGTACCCTCACCGAAAATGGTACCGGTAAACTCAATGATATTAATGATAAGGCCTTGCAGGAACTGGCAAAGCTGGGCATAACCCATCTTTGGTTTACCGGAATAATTGAGCATGCTACCATGACCGATTATTCGGCATACGGCATTAAGCCCGATGACCCGGATGTGGTGAAAGGTATTGCCGGATCGCCCTATGCAGTAAAAGATTATTATGATGTTGACCCGGATCTGGCTATCGATGTTAAAAATCGCATGGCCGAGTATGAGGATCTGATAAAACGCACCCATGCAAACGACTTAAAAGTGATGATGGATTTTGTGCCGAATCATGTAGCACGTACCTATGCTTCTGATACCAGGCCTGAGGGAGTTCGTGATTTTGGGCAGGATGACGATAATACCAAAGCCTTTGATGTGAACAACGATTTTTATTACCTGCCGGGGCAATTGTTTAACGTGCCTTATAGTTACAATGCCGGGGGCGATGATTTTAAAAACCCGTTGAAGGACGGGCGTTTTGATGAAAATCCGGCTAAGGTAACCGGTAATAATGTTTATAGCCCATCGCCAGGATTAAATGATTGGTTTGAAACCGTGAAGCTGAATTACGGTATCGACGTACAAAATAATAACAGCACCCATTACGACCCACCGCCGCCGCTTTGGCACAAATTGTATCACATATTAAATTATTGGAGCGCTAAGGGTGTAGATGGGTTCAGGTGCGATATGGTTGAGAATGTGCCATTCGAGTTTTGGGGATGGGTGATAGGCAAGCTTAAAGCTGATTTCCCCGGCCTGATATTTATTGGTGAGGCTTACAATGTGCGCGATTATCGCAACTATATTTTCGACGGTAAGTTTGATTACCTGTATGATAAGACGGGTATTTTTGAAGCGGTCAGAAAACTAACTACCAATCAGCCTAATGCCACGGTCTGGGATATCAATTTTGTATGGAACAATGAAACCAATGGTTTTGACCAGCATATGCTGCGTTTTATGGAAAACCATGATGAGCAGCGTGTAGCATCTGATACCTATGCCGGCAATGCCTGGTACGCGGTGCCGGGGATGATCATCTGCGCTACCTTATCTAACGGTCCGCTGATGATCTATTTTGGGCAGGAGGTTGGTGAGCCGGGAGATGGTCAGGAAGGTTTTGGCGATAAAGATGGGCGCACCACCATATTTGATTACTGGGGCGTGCCCGAACATCAAAAGTGGGTAAACGGCGGGCAATATGATGGCGGAAAACTAAGCGACAGTCAGAAAAACCTGCGCCAGTTTTACAGCAAGCTGTTAAACGCGGTACAAAACAACGAAGCCTTATTTGCCGGTAAATTTTATGAGCTGTTGCTGGCTAACCAATATCAAAGCAACTTTAATGAGCGTATTTATATGTACGTACGCTACACGGTTCAGCAGCGAATACTGGTCATTGTTAGCTTTGACCGTAACGACCAAACTATTCACGTTAATTTTCCACAAGAGTTGTTAAGCTGGATCAATGTAAGCGGTTCCGTAACACTTACCGACTTACTAACGGGAAATCAATTCCACACACAAGATATTGAAACTTCAGGGCTAACTATCGCAATATCACAAATGAGCGGTTTGTTGCTTGATTTTTAACACTGACTTACCTGTCATTTTGGTTTTTATAATTGGATACACTAAGCCCCGATTATAAAAATATCGGTATACGTAAGGCAAAATTATGACTTTCATAATTTTTTGTCATTCCTCGTTTTTTCATCTCAATTATGGTTCGTTTATTGAATAAAAATCGTTTATTAGCTTTTGAAACAGGCATTTGCCACCCTGTTTTTGCTTAGCATAAATTGTTTGTGGGCAGGGCAAATAATTTAATATAATATATGGAAGAGAATAAAGTAGATCCGGAACTAAATAAAATAATACCGGATGACGATGAGGAATTTCATCATGTCAATAACCCCGATATTGGTTTAAAACCTATCATTAAAAAATATTTGGGTATTCCCAATCATGCCGACCAGATAGGTAACCGTTTTTTCTTTACCGATGGTGAAGCCAAAGTTGAAATTGTGGTGGTTACGCATGAAATTATACGTGTACGGCTGGCGCCGCATGGGGTGTTTTTAGAAGAATTTTCATACGGTGTGCCAAAGCTTGAGCATAAATACACCGCGTTTACTTTATTTGAAAACGAGACCGAGTTTCGCGTGTCAACCAATACCATTAACTGCCACATCCGTAAACAGGATTTCTTCATATCGTTCTCAGACAGCAAAGATCACGTAACCAGTATGGATGCGGTGCCAATGCACTGGGAAGAGAACGTATCATTTGGCGGTTATTATGTGTTCTGTACCAAAACCTGCGCTACCGAAGAAAGCTTTTTCGGTTTAGGTGATAAAGCTACCGAGCTTAACCTGCGTGGAAAACGTTTTGTGAACTGGAATACCGATGCATATTCTTTTCAATGGAACCAGGACCCTATTTATCGTACTATACCATTTTACATCAGCGTAAATGAGGGTATAGCACACGGCATTTTCTTTGACAATACCTATAAATCGCATTTCGATTTTGCCAACGAGAAAAAAGACCAGACCAGTTTTTGGGCTGATGGAGGCGAACTGCAATACTATTATATCCACGGCCCCCATATGATGGATGTGGTAAAGAATTATCATATTCTTACCGGTACGCACCCTATGCCGCCGCTGTGGGCCTTAGGCTATCACCAATGCCGCTGGAGCTATTACCCGGAAGCTAAGGTGAGGAAAATCACCAAGACTTTCCGTGACGAAAAAATTCCATGCGACGCTATATACCTTGACATTGATTATATGGATGGGTACCGTTGCTTTACCTGGAATCAGAAATACTTTCCTGATCCTAAAAAAATGGTCAAAGAACTGGCCGACGACGGATTTAAAACGGTAGTGATTATTGACCCGGGCATCCGTGTGGATGATAATTACTGGGTGTTTAAAGAAGGTAAGGAGAAAAAATATTTTTGCCGCCGCAGTGATGACTACTTTATGGAAGGCCACGTATGGCCGGGCCGTTGCCAGTTCCCTGATTTTACCAACCCTGAGGTACGCGAGTGGTGGGGCGGCTTATTTGAAGGACTGGTAGAAACCGGTGTAGCTGGTGTTTGGAACGATATGAATGAGCCTGCTGTATTTGGTTCGGGCACCTTCCCCGATGATGTACGCCATCAATACGACGGGCATCGCGGATCACACCGTAAGGCACACAATGTTTATGGTATGCAAATGGTACGCTCAACTTACGAAGGTTTGCGCACCATCATGAAAAATAAACGTCCGTTCACGATTACACGGGCAGGCTATTCAGGGGTACAACGTTACTCATCTGTTTGGACAGGGGATAACGTGGCCAGCTGGGAGCATTTAAAATTAGGCAATGTGCAGCTACAGCGTTTGTCTATATCGGGCATACCGTTCTGCGGTACAGATATAGGCGGTTTTAGCGGCGAGCCTGATGGCGAATTGTTTACCCGCTGGATACAGTTAGGTACCTTTTCGCCCTTTATGCGTGCACACTCGGCCGGTGATACCAAGGAGCGTGAACCATGGAGCTTTGGCGAACCTTATACTTCCATCAACCGTAAATTTATTGAACTGCGTTATCGCCTGATACCTTACCTGTACTCAACCTTCTGGGAGCATCACCGTTATGGCTTCCCTATACTGAGGCCGATTGTAATGCAGGAGCAGGAACAGCACAATAACCATTTCCGCCAGGATGAATTTACCTACGGCGATAAACTGCTGATATGCCCGGTATTAGAGCCTGGACAAAAAAGCCGCAACGTATATCTGTCTAAAGGCAAATGGTACAACTGGTGGACACAGGAATTAGTTGACGGAGGCAAGGAGATAACCGTACTGACACCTTTAGAAACCATCCCGGTATTTGTTAAGGCCGGTTCGGTGATCCCTGAATACCCGGTAATGCAGTATGTGGGCGAAAAGGAAATTGAAGAGGTTAAACTGAATGTATATTTCAGTGATTACGAAGCCAACTCTTTCTTCTTTGAAGATTATGGCGAAACCTTCGCTTATGAACAGGATATCTACTCGGAAAAGAAATTCGCGGTTAATGGTACTAAAACCAGCTTTGTTATACAACAAAGTATGGAAGGCTTATATACCCCGAGGTATGAAACTTATAACTTCAATGTAACAGGCTTGCCATTTAAACCCTCAAAGGTGTTGATTGATGGTAAACCCGTTACCGACTTTGCTGTTAACACCGATAAGATACTCGAGTTTAAATCGACCAAGAACTTTAAAAAAATTGAAATAGCTAAATAATTGAAAGGCCCGTTTAACGGGCCTTTTTTGTTTGTAGATAATTTCGGCTAAAGCCATTTTGCTTTTTAATTTAACCATCGGCCTAAGCCGGCGGCAATGAGTTTGACACCTAATATTGCTATTCATTGCCGCCGCATTTATGGGGCGGATAACAAATTAAAGCAAGCGGGCTTTAGCCCAACCATTAAACTAATTGTTTCGCGAACAAACAATAATGATATATTTGATTGTTATAAATAAGTTCAATTAAATGAACTTGACCTAATACCCTGACGGGTTTATCCACTATGGCAAAAAAAACAACCACCACCAAAACCGAATCTGCGGAAGCAAAACCTGCAAAAACCCCTAAAGCAAAAGTTGTAAAAGAAAAGGAAGAGGCGAAGCCAAAGGCATCTGCTAAAAAAAAGGCAGAGCCTATTATTGAATTGAGCATCTCTGAACAGTTTAAAGCCGTTATACCTTACAGCCGCTTTACCGATTTTGATATCGCGCTGTTTAAGTCGGGTAAACATTATAAGCTGTATGAAAAATTTGGTTCGCACGTGGTTGAACATAACGGGGTAGTGGGTACCTATTTTTCGGTTTGGGCTCCAAACGCGCAGTATGTGGCTGTTATAGGCAACTTTAATGGCTGGAACCGAGGCTCGCACCCTTTATATGTACGCTGGGATGGCTCAGGCATTTGGGAAGGGTATATACCCAATATTGGCGTGGGTGAGGTTTATAAATACTTCATCAACTCCACCACAGGCGAGGATCTGGAAAAAAGCGACCCCTTTGCCCTGCGCTGGGAAGTACCGCCGCGTACGGGTTCGATTGTGGCAGATACTTTTTATGAGTGGAAGGACAGCACCTGGATGGCTAACCGCTACCAGCATAACGCCTTGGATAAACCTTACTCTGTTTACGAAGTTCACTTAGGCTCATGGGCCCGTAACTGGGAGAGCCCGGACGAGTTTTATACCTACGAGCAATTAGCCGAAAGACTGGTGCCTTATGTAAAAGAAATGGGCTTTACGCATGTAGAGTTCATGCCCATTATGGAGCACCCATATTACCCGAGCTGGGGTTACCAGGTTAGCGGGTATTATGCGGCATCGTCACGTTATGGTACACCGCAGCAGTTAATGTTACTGATAGAGCGCTTTCACCAGGAAGGTATAGGTGTGATATTGGATTGGGTACCGTCACACTTCCCCGGCGATGCGATGGCACTGTATAACTTTGACGGCTCGCACCTGTATGAGCATGCCGACGAGCGCAAAGGCTTTCACCCGGATTGGAAATCGTATATATTTAATTATGGGCGCAATGAGGTGCGCGCGTTTTTGATCAGCAACGCCCTATTCTGGTTGGAGCGTTACCATGTGGATGGCTTGCGTGTTGACGCGGTGGCTTCTATGCTTATTT
>DATJJI010000039.1:0-33140 GCA_035492275.1 Mucilaginibacter sp. | reverse complement strand
TAATTTTGTTTTAAATACATGGTACATATGGTGTGCCGGTGCTTATCTGGCCGAGAAATATTTTAATGGTGAAAAAATCATCAGGAAGAATGCCGCTTTAATAGCATTTATAGGTTTTGCATTATCAATTGGTGTGAAATTTTATGTTGGGGGCATTTATTTAGGCTATTTTCTTATTGTTTTTAGCTGGTTGGTTTTTTTCGAGTGGATGTTATACACTAAATGGGTCAATACCAACAGCATGCTTTCAAAAACGATGATTGCCATTGGTTTATGTAGTTATAGCATTTACTTAATCCATCAGCCTTATTTAGATAAGGTATTATCCTGGTTCAATATGTTATCTCCTAATTCATATACAGCGTTTATTAAAGTGATCCCGGCTTTTACAATATTGTTTGTTATTTCATGGATACTTTATAGTGTAGTTGAAAAGCCTTCTATTAAATTGGGATATTATTTTAGGCGGAAGCAATAACTATGCAGGTGAGTATTAAATAGCATTTTTATCGTCTACCTGGTAATACCATCTTTATTAAATGATAAGTATATCGAATAATTGATATCCCATTTCTAAAAATTAAACCATTATAAATTTTAATATACGTTTTATGAAAAGTAACCTATTATCGCGGCGCAAATTTATTGGTAACGGCACCGTTGCAGCAACCGGCGCATTGTTCTTGCCAAAGGCCTTATTTGCCCGGAATATTTTAACCGTGGCGGGTAACCCCAATTCATTAATCAACGGCGTTTTAATAGGCGTAACCACCTATTCATATAGAGGGCTGCCCGGAACTGCCGAGGATATGTTGAAATACTGTTTAGCCTGTAATATAAGCGGGGTTGAATTGCGTGGCGATGCTGCCGAACTCTCGGCCGGGGCACCGCAGCATGAAACCGGGCAGGATGCTAAAGAATATAATAAAAGCCTGGCACAATGGCGCGCTACCGTATCAATGGATAAGTTTAAAGCCATGCGTAAAATGTATAATGATGCGGGTGTAAGCATTTATGCCTACAAACCGCTTGCATTAGGTATTAACAATACCGACGAAGAAATTGAATATGCCTTCAGGGCCGGCCGCGAACTCGGGGTGACACAAATAACCGTTGAGCATCCTGACAGCGATGCACAAACAGGGCGTATTGGTAAATTTGCTGATAAATATAGGATCAGGGTAGGTTATCATGCCCACACACAAGCTACTCCAACCCTTTGGGACATGGCCATGAGCCAGTCTGAATACAATTGTATTAATCTGGATATTGGCCATTACGTAGCAGGCACAAATACCAGCCCGGTGCCTTTTATCGAAAAAAATCATGCCCGTATTACCAGTATGCACCTAAAAGATCGCAAGTTTAATAACGGGCCAAATACACCATGGGGACAGGGTGATACACCGATAAAAGAAGTATTAGCGTTAATGCGTAAAAATCAATATAAATTCCCGGCTACTATTGAGCTTGAATATAAAATACCCGAAGGCTCAGATCCGGTAAAAGAAGTGATAAAATGCCGTGAATTTGCCGCTGATATTTTAAGAACTTAATCAGCATAAAAGCTGAAAGTTTTAGATAGGGCAGATGGAAAAATAAAAGTCCCCTAAGCGCTCGCCGCCGGGGACTTTCAACCTAAACCTTATCACATAGGCAAGCGAGAACGCCTACCTGTAATTAGACCGGCAAGTTAGTAAAAAACCATTTTAATAAGCAAATCAAATAACAAGAGAATATTGCCGGTTTTTAAAAGATATATTTCACATTTTAAACCGTAAAAAAGCCCGTTTTTGTGAAAAAAACGGGCTTTTTTTATTTATGCCAATCCTGGAGAGGCCAGCTGTACAAAGAAATTAATAATTTGCTTTACCGATTAAGCAGCGTATTTAGCGCAGAATTTTGTCCAATCCGCAAAAAAATTTGCTCAATAAGTACAAATAAAACAGAACCCGACAACGCAAAAAACGACGGAAAAAAGCAACAGTTACTTTTATAATACTTGCTTAACCTGAACTTCATATTAAAAGGCATTTTTTGCACCACATCAATATTAAACATGAAGAAGCAACTCCTTATTTATTTTATACTGATTATTGGTTTGCAGGTAAACGCGCAAACGCCCACTCAATTCATCACCTCATCCAATTGGATACAGGCAAAAAATTACTACCTGCTTACTTTATTTGAGCAGGATAAGGCGGTTAATCAAATACTAAAAAACGACGCGGAACTATCACGTTTAACCGAAAAAAAGCTGAAAGACCTGAACACTTCAATTGCGGATTGTAAGGATGCTGCCTGCTTTACCAATCGCGTAAAATTTTCGGATGATGAAATTAAACAGGTAAGCGCTAAACTAACAACGCTTTGTAAACCCGGCAGTGCTTTGGAATTGTTGGTTAAAAGCAAATTGATTCCTTCATATACTTACAGCTTATACAAAACCACAAACCCGGCAGAGTTGCTGATAAAGGCCTGGGAACAAGATGCTGCAGGTATTAATTATACTATAGAGGTATATGCCGAAGGCAAAAAGCCAAATTATCCTCTTATTGATTCGGTTAGCTTTAATACCAAAGCCAGGAGGTATACTACGTTATTGTACGATGTAAATGCCACCTTAACAGGTGAAGTAAAAAATACCCGTCTATTTTTTGAACCGGCCATGCAGGCCGCATTATTATATCTGCAAATTAATGAACGGCAGGATCCGGCCAATTACGAGCCGATGGCCCAAACGGTTAACAAGCCCGCTGTAGATCATATTAAAATTACCGATTGGAAAAAATATCCATACACCGTTATCCTGATACCTGGTGCCGGGCCTGATGAACCTGCGGTAGCATTAAGTGCCGAGGGCATGCTTCGCTGCCGTCTGGCTGTACAGGAATATCGCGATGGCAAAGCACCTTTTATTATGCCATCGGGCGGCAAGGTGCACCCTTACAAAACCAAATATTGCGAGGCCGAAGAGATGAAAACCTATATGGTAAATGTATTGCATGTTCCTGAATACGCTATCATTATGGAGCCGCACGCAAGGCATACCACTACCAATATGCGTAATGGCGTTAGGCTAATGTACCGGTATGGTATCCCGACAACTAAACCAGGTTTGGTAATAACAGATAAATCGCAAACCAACGCTATTTTGATCATTGCGGCCAGGTGCGAAAAAGAATTGAAATATGTGCCTTACAAACTGGGTAAACGTATTTCGGAAACAGAGGTAGAGTTTTTTGCTGTTCCGGAAGCCATGCAGATAAACCCATACGAGCCGCTTGACCCATAAGATTTGATTATAATTATTTATTCTTCGATATAATGAAAAAATTGATTTCCATGATATTATGCGTTGTTACTGCATGCCTGGCATTTAAAACCGCGCAAACTGATATGAACCTTGACCGTTCAATAACCGTTGATTCATTAGGCGCCTGCCAGGGTATATCTTACCAACATGGCCGTATATTTTTATACGGCGACCGTGAGGTGGGTATGATCCGCGAATTTAAAATGGATCATGACAGCTTGGTTTATCTGCACCAGGAATACAAACTAACCCAAAATGGCCAGGACGTAATTAGCCACCCAACCGGTGTTGCTTATAATGGCGTTGGCCCAACATTTATGGGTAATTCGGTGAAAATGAATGCCGAAGGAACTGTATGGAAAACTAATATTTATTGCATCGACTGGAAAGCACTGCTGGCAAAAGGCACGCTTGACGGCCCATTGTTAAATACTATTGATGATGATGCCTGTATACAGGGCACCCGCCCCGAGTACGTAAAATACCATAACAAATGGTATGTAGCCACTGCCGATTATGGTGATCATGGCAATGAAGTACGTTTATATGATCCTGAAAAACTACGCACCTGCAAAAAAACCAGCGAACCGGGTGTGCTCTATAAGAAATTTATTTGCACCCCCTGGGTACAAAACCTGAACTGGATTGCCGACAAAGGCTTACTGGTATTGATCCAGAATAAAATAGAAAAGCGCCAGTGGCGCTTTACTTATGTTGATCTTGAAAAATCTATTGATGCCGGTAAACAAGTGGTAGTGAGCCAGGTTGATCATATTGACCGTGGTGATGAACTGGAAGGCTTTTCATTTATCGGTAATGATCAAAAAGGAATCGCGGTAACCTCATCGCGCAAAGCTAATGTTAACTTTATGCATATCGCCTGGTAATTATTTACGCCTTGTTAAATTAACGTTTCCTGCTTACCTGCCCGGTATAATACAAACTTAACTTATTAATAGTATACGCTTAAGATTGGGGCGTTAGCTTTGCGAATATTTCAAAATAAGCACCCTGTTGCTCACTCCTTTTGTTAAAACAGGCTTCTTTTTTGAAATATTATTAACAATTGTGATTGACCTCTTTTCAAAAAAATGTGCCTATGTAAAAACTGGAACTCATTAATATCGGCACCGGCGATATATTAAAAGAGAACCGGAGAATGCGCTAACATTCATCCGGTCCGGCTAATTGTCAAATAACTCATAAAGCGGTTGCAAGCTTTCGTTCGTTTTCTAACAATCAATTTTTTAAAAATATGAATAAAAGGATTACTCATAATTCTTTAAAAAAGTTTTATGTAAAGTTCAATCTTATAGGCCTGTTACTACTGGCCTTTTGCCTGCCCCTAAGTGCGGCAATACCACCCAATAACGCAAATATTGCTATTAAAGTATCGGGTGTAGTTCTTGATGAAACCGGTCAGCCTTTACCTGGTGTAAGTGTATACGAAAAAGTATCCCATAAAGGTATTGCTACTAATTCCAGTGGTGAATTCAGCCTTTCGGTTGATCAGGGATCAACCATCGTTTTTTCATTTATTGGCTATGAAACACAGGAGATAGTGGTTAGTAATACTAACAATCTTAAGATAAGCATGAAACCCGCCGCCAACATGTTAAATGAGGTGGTTGCGGTAGGTTATCAAACTATTCGCAAGGCCGACGTTACCGGCGCAATTTCAAGTGTTAAGGCTGATGAATTAAATTTATCGGCGCCAACACTTGGCCAGGCATTGGTTGGTAAAGTTGCGGGTGTGCAAATATCACAAACTGATGGTGCGCCTTACCAGGGCGTTAAAATACGTGTTCGTGGTATTGGTTCATTCAACGCCAGTTCTGATCCGTTATATGTAATCGACGGTTATCCGGCAGGTAATGACATCAACATCAACCCTGAGGATATTGAATCGATAGATATATTGAAAGATGCGGCTTCGGCAGCTATTTATGGTTCACGTGCATCTGGTGGTGTAGTAATTATCACTACCAAACATGGTAAAAAGGGCGTAGGTAAATTTGAGTACGATGTACAAACCGGTATTGACCAGTTAGCACATAAAGTAAAATTACTGAATGCCGATCAGTTTGCTCAATTAGTGATCGACGGCCGTAACAATACCTATCAGGATCTTTGGGTTAACGCAGGCCACGTTTGGAACAATTCGATGTATAGTGATAATAACGCCACCCGTGTTGCTAACGTAGGTAACGCTGCAAGCGTGCAGATACCAACTTATATATATGATTTTGCAAATCAAACAGAAATTCATCAAACGGTAAATACCGATTGGCAAAATGAATTATATCATAACGCGCTTTTCCAAAAACATAACCTTTCATTCTCAGGCGGTAGCGATAACATGCGTTACTATGTAAGTGGCGGTTATCAAAATCAGGATGGTATTATACACACTACCGGTCAGCAACGTTACAATTTCAGAACCAATGTTGAGGGTGATGTAAACAAACGCCTGCACATTTCTGCAAACGTATCATATACCCAAAACACTAACGAAGAGGTTCAGGAAGGTCGTTTTGACCATGGCCCTATTTTAGGAGCTTTGATCTATATGCCATTTTTCCCGGCTTATAATCCTGACGGTTCGTTAGCTACCAACCGTGCCGCTGCCGAATCAGCTGCTTACGGATGGCAGTCGATTGAAAACCCGGTTGCTTTGGCCGAGCGTACAAAAATTACCCGTAAAGGTTACCGCGGTCAGTACAATGCTGCTGCAAGTTATACCATTTTACCGGGCTTGGTTTTCAAGGCTAACCTGGGTATGCTAAGCTATACTGAAAAATACGATTACTATTTACCTACAAACTTAAGTAATGGTGCAAACCCTCCGGGATCGCCACAATCAGTAGCAGCAGCAACAGCTACCGCTTCTGACTTAAATCAACAGGATAAATTAGGCGAGTTCACCTTAACTTATGATAAGCAAATAGGTAAACATCACCTTAACTTATTAGGTGGTTATACCGCGCAGGAGTCAAACAGTGACCTGATCAGCGTAACTGCACGTGGTTTCCAAAATGATAATATTCCTGAAATAACCGCTAAGGGAGCTGATCCAAGCAACTTCAGCTTAAACTCAGGCAGTGGTAAATCAACGTATACCTTACTGTCATACTTTGGCCGTGCCAACTATAACTACGCAGGTAAATATTTCTTAACTGGCTCGTTCCGTGCTGATGGTTCATCACGTTTCGGACCGTTGAATAAATATGGTTACTTCCCTTCAGTTGCCGGTGGCTGGGCTTTATCAGAAGAGCCTTTTTATCATAACTGGTTAGGCGAAAACTCAACCGTTAAACTACGCGCCAGCTGGGGTTTGAGTGGTAACTATAACATTGGTAACTACAACACTCAACAAACTTTGGCTAACCCTACCGGTATAGTAATTGGTAATACTATTGTAACGGCAACTTATCCAGGTGGTATTAAAGATGCCGGTTTAAGTTGGGAGTCGACCTCACAATATAACTTTGGTGCCGATATCGGTTTATTAAACAACCGTTTATTTTTAACCGCTAACTACTACTTAAGTTACTCATACAATCTGTTATACAACCAGCCAATTTCGGCTATTTCAGGTAGTACTACAATCCTAACCAACCTTAAAAATTCGCAGATCAGAAACAACGGTTTAGATCTGCAGCTGGATGGAAAGATCATCGATAATAAAGACTTTAAATTTGGAGCAAGCGGTAATATTTCTATCAACCGCAACATGGTTACCAAACTAAGCGGTAACAATACCATTATTATTAATGGTGCTGAGCGTTCATACCTAACCAATATTACCGAGCAAGGCCAGCCGGTAGGTATGTTCTACGGCTTTAAAGTTGCCGGTATGGTAACGCCTGATAATATCAGCAAAGTATCGCCTTCGGCTTCATCAACCAATCCTGTAAAACCAGGCGACCTGTACTTTGTGGATACTGATGGTAACGGCGTGATTAACGATAATGATAAAACCGTTATTGGTACACCGTATCCAAAATTCACTTATGGTTTTGCAGTAAACTCAACTTATAAAGGCATTGACTTTAATGCATCGTTCAACGGTTCATACGGTAACCAGGTGCTTGACGGTCAGGATTACTACCTGTATAACGGCGAGGGTTCTGGTAACCAGTACGAGAACGTAGCCGATCGTTATCGTAACGCGGCTAACCCGGGTGATGGTTCATTCTACCGCGCTTCACGTGGTGGTACCCAAAGTAACAGTACCCGTTTGTCAACCTTCTATTTACAGGATGGTTCATTCCTGCGTTGTACCAACATTACTTTAGGTTATACCCTGCCAACCCTTTGGATGACCAAATTAGGTGTAAGTAAAGCCCGCATATTTACCAGTGTAGTTAACGCCTTTACTATAACCAAATACAAAGGTTACAATCCTGAGGTTGACTATAACTACTCAAGTGGAGCATCAAACAGCACACAACCACCAAACCTGGCGCCGGGCATTGACTATGGTGTTTATCCGTTGGTGCGTTCATTCAACCTGGGTCTGAACCTTACTTTTTAATGAATTTAAAAGAGATTACAGCAATGAAAAATAAATCAATCATTATAACATGCTTTACCATGATGATCATTTTAGGTTCATCATGTAAAAAAAGCTTCCTGCAACAGAATGACCCTAACGCCATCTCTGTGAGCTCCGATTTTCAATCGCCAAATGATATTTTGCTGGCCGTGAACGGTATTTACCAATCATTACGCAGCAGTAATAATATTGGTGAGGATAGCGGCTTATGGACTGACGAACGTTCAGACGATACCGGCCGTAATGACAACCAGTCGAATGCCGGTGAGCCATTTCAGTTCAATAACTTTTCGCTGATCCCCAGCAATACCTATTTAAAAAGTCACTGGGTATCATTGTATGGCACCATCAGCAGAGCCAATACCGTGTTGACCTATATTGACAAGGTTAACTTTACCGACCCAAACCAAAAACTGCAATATGCTGCCGAGGCTAAGTTTTTACGCGCCTTAATGTATTTTCATTTAGTTCGTTTATGGGGCGATGTGCCATTGGTAACCAAACAACTTACTACAGCATCTGATGTAGCTGCAAGCACTTTCAGGGAAAAACAAGCTACTGTTTATGCACAGATCGTAGCCGACCTTACTGATGCTACCAATGCACCGTTACCAAACCTGCAAACAGCAACTACGCTGGGCCGTATCTCAAAAGCAGCAGCTTATACCTTATTAGGCCAGGTTTATCTGACCATGGCTACCACACAGGATCAGGCTAACCGCACTACTAATTTAAATAATGCGAAAACTGCCCTGCTTGCCGCTTACAACCTTAAAACTTTTGCAACTTTAAGCACTATCCCTTATACTGATGTGTTTGATGTAAACAAAAAAGCTACCTGCCCTGAGCTGATCTGGCAAATAGATAACAAACAAGGTGACGTAAACTATAGCTCGGATATTGCTTATAATAATCAGGCAAAAGGCGAAACCATTAACTCGCTTAAACCAAACGCAGGCGTTGGCGGTAACGTACAGCATGACCTGATCAACGAGTATGAGGCTAATGACCCACGTATGGCGTTTTCAGTAAAATTTGCTAATGACCCAATCGTAAAAGACTGGTTCATTACCAAATACAGAGATGCCAGCGCTACTGCAAGTAATTTAGGCTATGGCGGTAATGACTGGATACTAATGCGTTATGCCGATGTAATATTAATGCTGGCCGAAGTAAGTAACTATTTAGGCGATACTGCCGGCGCTATCCAATACCTTGATATGGTGCGCACCCGCGCAGGTATGCCAACTTACGCGGTTTCAATGACTAACCCGGCTTATAGCGGCAAATTCACCACGCTTAGACTGGCTATACTGCATGAACGCCGTGTAGAGCTTGCTTTTGAGCATCACCGCTGGTTCGACTTGTTGCGTACCTTTACTACCGACGAGTTAGTAACTTATTTTAAAGCCAAAAATCCTGCCGATTTCGGTGCTGCGCAATTAGCAAATTTTACCACTAAAGATCGTTATTACCCTATCCCGTTTGATGAGTATAAACTGGACCCGGTAAAAATGTATCAAAACCCCGGTTATTAATAAATAACTAATAACAAAAAAAAGGGGAGTTGTTTTTACAACTCCCCTTTTTGCTTTTAATAAGATTCATGATGAAAAAGATCAATGTTATGCTGTTGGGTTTACTGCTGTGCTTTACACTAAACAGCTTTGCACAGCAGGGATATAATAAAAATTATCATTTACTGTACTCAGGTAATTTAGTGGTTGATAAAGATTTTTACCTGCTTACAGTTATCACGCAAACACCTGCTGTTACCGGGATTTTAAAAAGTGATAAGAGCTTACAAAGGATATTAGAAAAACATACCAGCACTATAAAGCGCCACGTAACAGACACCTGTAAAACGCCCGTTTCTTTATTAACAGATTTTAAATGGGAAAAAATTGATTCGCTGGAAATTGTTAAAATTTTAAAAAGATTATATGAACTGCATCCGAAGGAATTTGACCGGATGATCGATACACAGCTGCGCCCATCCGGTTATTATGAGCGATTTATTAAACTGCCGGATGGCGAGTTTTATCTTAAAGCCTGGAGCCAGTATATTTATGGCATCAATTATATTATTGATCAGTTTGGGTTGGGCAAAAAAATGCGTTACCCGCTAATTGATTCGCCCAATTATGTGGTGACTTCGCGCTATTACGAAACCGTGCTGAAGGATATTTTTGCCTCGCTTGATGAAGAAACCGGCAGAATGAAATTATTTTATCAACCATCGCTCCAAATAGCGCTGCAATTAATGCAGGCAAACGACCGTGATGAACCTGCACGTTTTGAACCTTTGGAAAAAGGTGAAAATAAAAAGCCTGTCGAAAAAATAAAAGCCACTAACTGGAAAAAATATCCTTACGCGGCTATCGTGATCCCCGGTAATGGTCCGCCATTAACTACTACACCTATCAGCCCTGATAATAAAATACATTGCGATGTGGCCGCGCGCCGCTATTTAAGTGGGAAGGCACCCTTTATTATTACTACCGGCGGTTATTGTTATCCTTTCCGCGGGCCGTATTGCGAGGCGGTTGAAATGAGGCGTTACCTGATGCAGCAATACAAAATACCGGCAAATGCTATTATTATTGAGCCGCAGGCAAGGCACACTACTACCAATATCCGTAATTCGAACCGGTTGATGATACGCTATGGCATCCCCATAAATAAACCATCATTATTTATCACCTCAAAAAGCCAGACCGATTACTCGGCGAATGAAAAATTTGATGCCCGTAATTTAAATGAGCTGGGTTATTTACCTTACCGGGATAAAAAGCAAATATCTAATCACGAAATTTCGTTTTACCCGGTGATGGAATGTTTACATATGGATCCCTTTGACCCGCTTGACCCATAGTCAATTCAATTATTCTCAAAAAATTAATAGTATAAAATGAAACTACATCAAACTTTATCAATTGCCGTAATGCTACTAACCGCATTTCAACAAGCATCGGCACAAAATAAAATACAGGTTACCGCTCACCGCGGCGACTGGCGTAACGCACCCGAAAATTCTTTGTTAGCCTTTAAATATGCAGCAGCGATGGGTGCGGATATGGTAGAGCTGGACCTGAAAAAAACCAAAGACGGCGAAATCGTGATCATGCACGATGAAACCATTAACCGCACTACTAACGGCAAGGGCAAACCCGGTGATTATACCCTGCAGGAAATTAAAGAGTTCAGGCTGAAGAATGGCCTGGGGCGGGTAACCAATAACCCTATCCCAACATTAAAAGAAGTAATGACTGCCCTGAAAGGCAAGCCGGTAATGGTGAATTTAGATAAAAGCTATCCTTACTACCAGGAAGCTTATACTATTCTTAACGAAACCGGCACGCTGCCGCAAGCGCTTTTTAAATCGGAAATGCCGTATGATAGTTTGAAACAGCGCTATCCGCAGTTGATCGGTAAAATAACTTACATGGCGGTTGTAGACCTGGATAAGCCGAATGCACGTAAGGTAATTACTGATTACCTGCACAATATGAAAATGTATGCTTTCGAAATGAATTTTAAGACCGATACTTCTGCTATTTTGATTAACAACGAATTTATCCGAAAAACCGGGACAAAAGTATGGATCAATTCATTATGGGCATCATTGAATGCCGGCCATGAAGATGACCTTGCTGTTGAGCAAAATAATAAGAAAGACAGCTGGGACTGGATCATTGCACATAACGCGACCATTATCCAGACTGACAGGCCACAGCTGTTATTAATGTATTTGCGTGAGAAACACCTGCACCAATAAAATCTGATCAATTAATATTAAAAATTAACAGCCGGGTAATATCACGACAACAGCACACAGTTAATTTTAGGAAAACTAAAAACAGATCAATTATGGAAAGCAATGCAAATGCACTAAACTGGTTCGAGATATCGGTAGACGATCTTGAACGCGCTCAAGGGTTTTATGAAGAGATCTTTGACATGAAAATGATACCTCTGCCTGAAATGCTGGGAATGAAAATGGCAGGATTTCCTATTGAAATGATGAGCGGAAAAGTTGGCGGCGCATTGGCAGAAAGCGAAAATCACATCCCTTCGGATGAAGGTGTAATGGTTTATTTAAACGCCAATCCTGATATCCAGGCTGTATTGGACAGAGTAGAAGATGCCGGCGGCGAAATAGACTTGCCAAGAACAGAGATCAGCCCGGAAATGGGCTACATGGCCTATTTTATAGATACAGAAGGAAACCGGATTGGCCTGCACGCGCAAAATTAATTTAGTTAGTGAGCTGATTGCAATTACACTTCAAATTGCTAAGCCAATATGCTAAGAGTAATAAAAACTAAAAAAGCCTTCAGATATAGCTGAAGGCTTTTTTGTTGGAGTAAGCTTTTTCTCAAAAAATCAGCCGGCCGGAAGTTCGATAGTAAATACAGACCCTTCGCCAAATACGCTTTCGGCTGTTATTGAACCACCCTGGCGTTCCATAAACTCGCGACAAAGTGTAAGGCCAAGTCCTACACCTTTTTCGCCGGCTGTTCCGAAGGATGGTTTTGTGTTTCCTGATAATATAGCTTCGAGATCATCAGCTGCTATTCCTTTTCCGCTGTCCTTCACATAAATTCGTGTAAAACCCCTGTCTGATTCGGCCTCAATACTTACATCTCCGCCCGGCGAAGTAAACTTAATGGCATTTTGCAGCAAGTTACGAACCACCAATTGCAACATATCGGTATCGCCAATAGCATGCAGAGAGGGGTCAATATGACATTTAAATACAATGCCTTTTTGTGCAGCCAGCGTTTCGGCCATTGCCAGGGTATTGCTCAAATTATCTGCTAAGTTTAAACGTGTTAAACTCACATTTGCATTTTCCTGCTGCGAGCGCGACCAGTAAAGCAAACTGGTTAGCATTTCGAGTGTCTGGCCGTTGGCCCGGTTCAAAGTTTCTTCCATCTGTAAGCGGTCATCTCCTGAAAGGTCAGGATTACTTAATACCTCAAGGTATTGCTGTATTTGTATAAGCGGGGCCCTCAAGTCATGTGAAAGTATAGACAATAGCCTGCTTTTTTCGGCATCACGGCGCTTAACCGTTGCATGCTCGCGGTCGTAGCTTTTACGCAGCATTCCAATAACTATACAGATAGTAATAACCGGGATAGGGAACGCGGTTATACGATCAATAAGCTGGCCTTTACCCGGCCTGAATGGGTAATGCACCAGGGTAGGGTATAAGTGTTCTGTAACGTGTATGAGCGCAAACACTACGATGTAAGAAATGATCCAGACCAGGTATTGACGGTAAGGGCTAATGGTTAGTAATAATAACAAATAAGCCGGCCAGATAAGATCTGTAGAACCTTGAATACCCGAGTTGGCAAAGTAATTAACAGAGAATACCAACAACCCCGCAAGCCCGAATACAAAGCCGCGATACGGTTTAAAGCGGAACCGTGAACGGTAGTATTCATAAAAAAAAAGACAACCGAAAAGCAGGCATGAAAATGCCGCCATATATAATCCTGCAGAAATATTATAAGGAATATAAACAAGACTAAGTAAAATAGCACCCAGGCTGATGGAATGAAAAAAACGTGCTTCTAAAGTAAACTCGGATGTATTTCCCGTCAATTTCTTCCAGCGCTCGCCGAGCCGTTCCTTATATATATTAGTCATCAAGCTATAATACGTAAATTGTATTTTGAAGTTGCTTGTGGGATGATAAATTTAGTTGTGCGCCGGATACTTATTTGCCGGATAATTTGCTGTTAAGATTATTGAGCCATATGGTGGCTCCAAACCGGGTCCAGTGCGTATCTGAGTGTTGATAAAGTTTGTCTTTTTCTGAACTGTTTTTAAACACCTGGTAAATATCAAACACCTTTAATTTTAACGAGGGATCATTTTCTAATCTTGGTATGAGCTCATTATACTTTAACCCATCGTAGTCAGGATAAAGTATAGTAACAGAGTTGGGTACTATGGATAAATAAACTTCGTCAAAACCTAAATTCTTAAAATGCGCATAAGCTACATTTAACGCGGTTACAATTTTTTTTAACTCCTGGTCATCTATGGGCCGGTACGAACTCTGTAAAAACGACGTATCAACAGTTGGCTGATAGAACAAATACTTACCATCCGGCGACACTAAGGCATCTACATAAGTTCTGTTAAACAGGTTAAAGGTCATTTTTGCTTTTAACTGTTTTAACGGTCTCAAAAAATTATAATCCCAAATATTGGTTTCGTAGTTGCCATCCAGGTTTTTTATATCAAAGTGAAAATGAAAGTTATCCGCTTTTGGTGCTGCTTTGGTTTCACTAGGTTTTTCTTTTAATATCCTGATAAAGCGTGTTAAATAGTTGGTATCTGTAAGGTTTGTTCTAACGTTTCTTTCAACGCATTCAATCATTACAATATTTTTCTTCGTTTTATCCAGGTAAACAGGCAAAATATCGCCGACATTCGAAAATGCCTGGCCGCATTTATCCGCACCGCAGAAATAATCGGGATGTGCAAAAATTTCTTCGGTATAGCTATCCGTTAACGCGTAGATATTGTAATTTTTAATCGCGCCGTTGCAATCGGGTTTTTTGAGCACAGAGGTATCAGTAACCGCAAACTGGGGCAAGCTGGTGAAGCCATAAAGATCGCCGGTGCCGCCTTTATCCGACCCCCACCATTGTTGAAGAGATGAAGGCTTGCGCCTCACCTCAAAAAAAGAGTTGGTAAGTTCCCTTACCGAACTGAATATAAATACAATCCCGGCAACAATAAGTATGGAGATCCCTGCTATCTTTTTCATGCTGTTAAAATTGAAAATAGATAAATTGCTTATTATTAAACACACCAAAGAAATAGCAGCTAAAAGCTATTACTGTGATCAAAATAAGGAAAGAGATATTTTTTTGTGTTGGAATGGTTAAATAAAATCGCTCCTTTACACAAAGCAACAGAATAAGAAACACAGAAAATATGATCTCGTTATTGTTTAAGGCAAACTTAACATGGTCATTAAAATTAGCGTGAAAAATACTTTTTATAATATATACAGCATCAGCTACATTGGCCGACCGAAAAAATACCCACGCTAATGAAACAAGCAAAAATGTGAATGTAATTTGCAATAAGGTTTTAAAACGATTGGGTTTAAATGTGTAGCCCCAGTGTTGCAATAGCTTGTTAACAATTATATGCACAATTAAAAATGTACCATGCAGCGCACCCCAAACAATAAAGGTCCAGTTGGCCCCATGCCAAAACCCGCTAATTATAAAAACCACCATCAGGTTAAAGTACCACCGGCTAACTTTTACCCGGTTACCGCCTAATGGTATATATACATAGTCACGAAACCAGGTTGATAGCGATATATGCCAGCGTGTCCAAAACTCATTTACAGAACGCGAGAAATAAGGTGACCTGAAATTGTCCATCAAGGTAAAACCCATAGTTCTTGCCGCCCCGATCGCGATATCAGAATAGCCTGAAAAATCGCAATAGATCTGGAAACTGTAAAACAGCGTTGCCACTATAAAATTTGTACCAGATTGCGATTGCGGATGCAGGTAGGCACCGTCTACCAAAATAGCAAGCCTGTCGGCAATGACAACCTTTTTAAAAAGCCCGGTAACCATTTGCATTAAACCGGCTTTTAGATTGTCATAGTTGAATGGATGTTTTTCATAAAACTGGTGGATAACGTTTTGCGGCCTTTCAATAGGCCCGGCAACCAGTTGCGGATAAAACATGACGTACAGGGCATAAATACCAAAGTGTTTTTCGGCCGGCTGATTACCCCGGTATACTTCGATGGTATAGCTCATAGCCTGAAAAGTGTGGAATGATAAGCCTATGGGCAACAGTATTTTTAGATACAATAAAGGCCCAGGCCCGCTGAAAAGCTCATTAATATTAGCAACAAAGAAGTTATAATACTTAAAAACGGCCAGTACGCCAATATTGGCTATTAAACTTAATATCAACAGGCGTTTTCTTTTTTTCTTATCGACTGTTTTTTCAATTGCCCGTGCGGCGAAATAATCAATTACTATAGTAAAAGCTATGATTAATATGTATACCGGTACAAAAGTGACGTAAAAGTAGCAACTGGCAATAAGCAGCAGTATCCATCTTTTATTATCCTTTATTAAATAGAATAAGGGAGTGACAATTAAAAAGAAAAATAAAAAGGATAACGAATTGAAAAGCATGTAATCAGGATATCAATTATAAATAATATACTAACTGTTTAATGTTATAATAGCGTAAAGGATTTCAAGCATAAAAAAACCTCTTAGTATTTAACTAAGAGGTTTTGTGGTATCAGCTGGGATCGAACCAGCGACACAAGGATTTTCAGTCCTTTGCTCTACCGACTGAGCTATGATACCGCCCGTTTAAGGACTGCAAATGTAGCTTTTTTTTTATTTATCGGTACTTTTTTTTGAAATTTCTGCCTATCATTTTTCGCATATGAATTAACCACCCAGTAAATCAAACAATTAAAATAATTTTAAGCGCAAATGCCTGGTGTTATTTTAATAGTTCGTGTATAAAACTATCTTTGGATAAATTACTATGCACGCATAATGATTGCACAGCTTCTGTTTATTATCATACTCATTGCAGCCATTTACCTGTTCAGCAAAAACGCGGGTAAAATAAGGCGCAATATTTTGCTGGGCAAACCGGTTAACCGGTCAGATCAGCCTGCTCTGCGCTGGAAGGTGATGGCCAAAGTTGCCGTGGGTCAAACCAAAATGGTAAAACGCCCGGTTGCAGCTATTATGCACTTTTATATATATGTGGGCTTTATCATCATTAATCTCGAAGTGCTCGAGATCATGATCGATGGTATATTTGGTTCGCACCGTATCTTTTCAAAGCCTTTGGGTAGTTTGTATGGCTTATTGATAGATGGGTTTGAGATACTGGCTATTTTAGTGCTGGTTGCCTGTGTGGTTTTTCTGGCCCGCCGTAATATTGTGCGTTTAAAGCGTTTTAGCGGTACTGAGATGACCGAGTGGCCAAAATCCGACGCCAACTATATCCTCCTTATCGAAATATGCCTCATGACCGCCTTTTTAACTATGAACGCTGCCGATTACAAATTACAGGCGCTGCATTTTGGGCATTATATAAAAGCCGGCAGCTTCCCCGTGAGCAGTTTGCTGGCGCCGTTGCTTTCAAACAACGCAGCAACACTTGAAATTGTGGAGCGTGTTTGCTGGTGGCTGCACATTGTGGGTATATTGGCGTTTTTAAATTATCTGCCATACTCTAAACATTTTCATATCCTGCTGGCATTCCCGAATACGTATTATTCAAACCTGGAGCCTAAGGGCGAGTTTACCAATATGGCATCGGTAACTAATGAGGTGAAGGCCATGCTCGACCCCTCATTTGTGCCGGAAAACACCGGCGAACCCGCCCGTTTTGGCGCGAAGGATGTAACGGACCTCACCTGGAAAAACCTGATGGAAGCTTACACCTGTACTGAATGCGGCAGATGCACATCAGTTTGCCCGGCAAATATTACGGGTAAACTATTATCGCCACGGAAAATTATGATGGATACCCGCGACCGCATAACCGAAGTAGGAAATAATATAGATAAGCACGGAAAAGATCACCAGGATAATAAAGCATTACTGGATGATTATATAACCCGCGAGGAACTTTGGGCCTGTACCAGCTGCAATGCCTGCACCGAGGCTTGTCCGGTAAATATTAACCCGCTTGAAATTATAACCGAAATGCGCCGTTACATCGTGATGGAAGAATCGCAGGCACCGGCAAGCCTTAACAATATGTTTGGTAACGTAGAAAACAATGGCGCGCCGTGGAAATATAGTAATGCAGATAGGTTTAACTGGGCTGAAAAGAGTTAGCAGTTTATAGCTGGCAGTGATATTAAGATAAGAATGGAAAATCAAAATAATTCCGAAATCGAACTTCCGAAATCCGAAATAAAGATAATGACCATGGCCGAAATGGCCGCGCAGGGGAAGGAACCCGAAATATTGTTTTGGGTAGGCTGCGCGGGTAGTTTCGATGAACGCGCGCAAAAAATAACCCGCGATATCTGTAAAATATTGCAGCATGTGGGTATTAGCTTTGCGGTGTTGGGTACCGAGGAAAGCTGCACCGGCGATCCTGCCAAACGCGCGGGTAACGAGTTTTTATTCCAGATGCAGGCTATGACCAATATTGAGGTGTTAAATGCTTATCAGATAAAAAAAATAGTAACCGGCTGCCCGCATTGCTTTAATACGATCACAAATGAATACCCCGCTCTCGGTGGTAATTACGAAGTGATCCACCACTCGCAGCTAATACAACAACTCATAGATGAAGGCAAACTAAAAGCCGAAGGCGGCGAGAGTTTTAAAGGTAAACGCATTACCTATCACGATCCTTGTTATTTGGGCCGCGGCAATAATGTGTACGAAGCCCCACGTAAAGCGTTAGAGATTTTGGATACCGAACTGGTTGAGCTAAAACGCTGTAAAAGCAACGGTTTGTGCTGCGGTGCCGGTGGGGCACAAATGTTTAAAGAGCCTGAAAAAGGTAATAAAGACATCAATATTGAACGTATGGACGATATACTGGAAAGCAAAGCCAGCATAGTTGCCGCGGCCTGCCCGTTTTGTATGACCATGTTAAGCGATGGCGTGAAGAATACCGATAATGAGCAAAAAATTACTGTATTAGATATTGCGGAAATAACCGTTAGAGCAAACGGTTTATAATCCTTTTTCCCTGAAATAATTCAACGCTTCACGCAAACTATCCAACCGCTCCAAAGGCATGTTTTTTACAGGGATATTCAATGTTGTCGCCATAGAGTCAACATTACCTTTGCGGTCATTATAGGTTTGTACAATAATATCGTCTGATTTTGCTTTTAGTTGCAGAATGCCCGCGTTCTCGTTGCCCAGGTAATCTACATTATCCAGTTGATGTAATTGAAAAGAGAAATATTCCTGTTTACCGTTCTGGTACGTTTTGCGCAGGCGGATGAAGGAATCGTCGGTTAGGGTGAGTTCCCATTTTTTCAGCTTGGCATCAGCTGTTGGGTCAAATACTTCCTGCAGGCAACGGTTGCCCCAGTTTAGCCAATCCTGCTCCACCACAAAGCATAGGCTTATACAAGCCATCAGCATAACTGAAAAAATAAAGACCGGTTTTTTAATTTTTGGCAGAACTGATTTTAGCATGACAACAAAAATTCAGCCCTAAATTAATAATTTGGTAGCTTTGTGCATGCAATTTTCTGAAAATTCAAGAGTGTGGATATACCAGTCGGATAAAAAACTGACTGACGGGCAGGTGCAGCAACTACAACAACGCTTAAACGCGTTCGCTGCTGAGTGGACCGCTCACAACAACCAGCTTAAAGCCAAAGCCGAAATACGCTACAATCGTTTTCTGATACTGATTGTTGACGAAAGCCAGGCAGGTGCCAGCGGTTGCTCTATTGATAAATCGGTTCACTTTATGCAAAGGCTGGAGCAGGAATTTGGCATTAATCTGTTCGATCGTTTTAACCTGGCATACCGCGATGGGGAAGAAGTGCTGTCATTACCCCGCCACGGCTTTGAGGACCTGCTTAAACAAGGCAGCATAAACACCCAAACTATTGTATTCAACAACCTGGTTCAAAACTTAAACGAATTGGAAAATAAATGGGAGGTGCCTTTTAAAGATAGCTGGCACATACAGTTATTCAGGGATCTGGTTAGCTAACAAGAATAATCATTATCAAACTATTCTTGTCATTCTGAGCATCGCGAAGAATCTTCTAAACCATACTAGCGCGTGTATAAGATTCTTCGCGATGCTCAGAATGACAAGGTGTGTTTAATATCCAAGCACCTGCTTATAAAGCTTCAAATAATCTCCAGCCATTTTATCGCATGAAAATTTTGCTGTAGCCCAGTTGTAACAATCCTGGCGGTTTATATTTTTGATATCCTCAACGGCTGCAGCAGCTTCATCAACGTTGTTAACCAAAAAACCTGTTTCAGCATTTTTAATTAACTCGGGCATCGATCCTTTGTTAAAGGCAATAACCGGTGTGCCGCAAAACATAGCCTCGGCAACGCTTAAACCAAAGGGTTCATTAAAATTTATAGGATGCAATAGCGCCAATGCTTCGCCCAATAGCTTGTTTCTTTTGTCGGGGCCCGCGCTGCCTATGTATTCAATTTGCTCATCAAGCAGCGGTTCAATTTTTTCTTTAAAATAATTCTCGTCCTGCACTATACCTGCAATCAGCAATTTTCGTTTGCTTTTTTTGGCGATGGCAATGGCTTCAGCTGTGCCTTTATCCGGATGTATGCGGCCGAAGTAAAGCAGGTAATCTTTAGGATGAGTATTGAACTTAAAATCCTTTACATCAAGCCCATTATAAACTGTGGCTAAATATTCCAGTTCCGGGCTTCTGTCCGAGTTACTGATGGATACATAATGGCCTATCCAGTTATATTTTTTATATACCGGTATAATACGGGGCGATGAAAACCCATGTATAGTAGTAATCAACGGTGTTTTTATCAAACCCGAGTAGGTGAGGGGCAAAAAATCGAAGTTATTATGGATGATATCAAAATCGCCCGCTTTCTCCATCAGGTTACTGATATGCAGGCATTCTAAAACCTTGGCATCCTGCGACCGGTCTTCCTCATAGCCCATTTCGCAAACCGCGTCAAGCTTTCCGGCTGTAATCGAGTCGCCGGTAGCGAACAATGTAACCTCAACGCCCAGCTTTATTAAGCCTTCGGCAATGTTCGAAGCTACCTGTTCCCACGGCCCGTAATGCCTGGGCGGTGTGCGCCAGGCAACGGGAGCTAATACCGCAGCCTTCATTATTTAGCATTCACGCTTAACAGTCTCCTGGGGATTTTATTATACTCGTACTCCAGTTCAAAAGCCTGTAAAACGGTTAAGTGCGATATTAAATAAGCTAATGTACTTTCGGCTCCCTGGTTACGGTTTATGCCGGTTGGCAATAAGCCGTCGCAACAGCCTTTGGTTTCATGGTCATACAACGGCGCACGCAAGGTGTTTTCGCCCAGGAACCACTTATAGCATAAAAACATTTTTTCAATATGTTCGGGCTTGCGGAATAGCTGGTAAGCCTGGAAGTGCATTAGCACCATAGCCATGGTCTCGATAGCCTGCTGATCGAACGTTGGAAACTTACCCCCGCGATAATACCAGCCATCATTACCAACCGGGCTCAGATAGCCGTTTGATAAGGTCAGGTCATCCAGAAATGCCATGGTTTTTAAAGCTATCTCCCTGGCTTTTTCGTTGCCGGTTATCTGGCATGAATGTAAAAGCGCCAGCGGCAATATCGCGTTATCGTAGGTCATGCCTTCTTCAAACCATTGCCAATCTTCAGATTGGGTGCTTTCGTAAGCATCGATCAGTGGTTGGGTTAAACGTACCAGTTCTGCTACCATGCCTTCATCGGTAGGGTGAAGCTGCAGGTAAAAGCTTATACCAATAATGGTATTGGCCATCCCCCTTAAAAATTTTAAATTCTTAAAGTGCGGATATGATTTATGAAACAATTCGGTAGCAAATTCGCGGTATGAGTTATTAGCGACTGTACCTATCAAATAACCCAAACACCATATGGTACGCCCAAATGAATCTTCTGATCCTACCTCATCCAGGTATTGCCTGTTAAAGCTCAAAAAGTTGCGGAAGTTACCATCCTCGGTTTGCATGTAGTGGATGTAACTCAGGTAGATAGGTAGCAAGTCAAATGCTTCTTTGCTGTTGTTGCGCTGATGAGCCATTAAAGCCATAATAAGCGCCCGCGAGTTATCGTCCAAACAATAACCTTCTTTTAGGTTAGGGATACCGTATTTGGCATGCTGAACAATACCGGTATCATCAGTTAAACGTATTACATGCCCCAAGCTGAATTTCGGCATGATCTCCGGATCGACAATGCTGTTTTTAAGTATCTTATCCCTAAAATCATGTTCATAGCTTGCTTCCTGTGCTACACGGATAAACTCGGCGCCCACAACCGGCCAGCGCAGGTGCAGGCCATATTCATAAGCATTTTCTTTTAATTCGTTAAGCGTATCTTTGTTATCCAATAATTCAATAATAATATCAGCCAAGGCATCCGCGTTTTTAAAATCGAACAGCCTGCCGCGGTTGTCTGCAAGCAGCTCTGTAGCGTGCCAGTATGGGGTTGATACCACCGCCGCTCCCGCGCCAACGGCGTATGATAATGTTCCGCTGGTTATTTGTGCCTCATTTAAGTATGGGGTCACATAAACTTCGGCAGCGGTAAGGTATTGTATCAGTTCTTCCTCAGCAACAAATTTGTTCACAAAGCTAAGGTTTTGCGATACACCCAGTTGATTAGCCAAAGTCTTTAAATGGTCGCGGTATTCCTCGCCCGAGTTTTTAATTACTCCCGGGTGCGTATTACCTAATATCACATACATCACATCAGGATGGTTCCTTACTATTTTAGGTAGCGCCCTTACTACAGTTTCCAGCCCTTTATTGCGGCTTATCAAACCAAAAGTTAACAATACCCTGCGGTTTTTAAATGGGGTTAAATTTAAAACAGGATTTTCTTCAGGAGCTTCCAGGTCAGGAACGCCATGCTCTATGATCTGTATTTTTTCGGTTGGAATGTCGTAAATGGTCGTTAAAAACTCATGCGCCCGGCGGCTCATTACAATTATTTTGGCCGATTGCTCAGCTATCTCCCTGATAATAACACGTTGTACATAGCTGGGGTCTTTTAAAATAGTATGTAATATGGATATTAAAGGTTTTTCCAGCCGGTTAAGCAGCGGAAGAATATATATGCCACTTTCGCCACCGTATATACCAAACTCATGCTCCATAATACAAACATCGGCTGTGCTGGTGTTTATAAAATTCGCCGCTCTTATATAATCTTTTTGATGGTTTTGGCGGATGATATATTTCACCTCTTCCGGGTATTCATATTCATGAATATTTTCCGAATCGGTTAAAGCCACAACATAATCGCCCTGCAGTACATTACTTCCCCTGTCAGGAAAGTTAGAACCGATAGCGCGCATCAAATTCTGATTGAACGTTGCGATCCCGCATTCGCGTGGGGGGTAGGTTGATATATAGGCTGTCTTCATGTTTTTTGGTGGTGTGTTATTCCGGGTCATTTTTGTATTATAGATGTTTTCAAGGTACTTGTATACTATACTGACTTAAAAAACGTGCATTATTGACTAATAATCGCTGTTTTTAGGCTTTAAATAGGCTTTTTAACAGTATACCTGATATTTTGCACAAACCATACCAAGTTTGGCGGTTTTACAGTGAGCCAAGAAAAAAGGAGTAAAAATTAACGCGGGCTTAACAATAATAACTTATTGATTCCAATATAATTCCGCATGATTTTTTGATCTCATCAGCAGTAATGATGAGTGGGGGGGCTATACGCATGGCATTATCACAGTGTAAAAACCAATCGGTAATTACGCCCTGCTCAATGCAGCGGTCAATTATTTTTTTATTGAGTTCAAAGTTTTTCAGCTCGATGGCCAGCATCAGGCCTTTGCCCCGTATTGTTTTTATGGCAGGGTGTACTAATAAACTGCGCATCAAGGCTTCTTTTTCAGGTACTGATGCCGCCAGATTTTCATCTAACAAAACTTCGAGTGCGGCTAAGCCGGCAGCGCAGCAAACCGGGTGGCCGCCAAAAGTTGTGATATGCCCTAAAATGGGATTTTCTTTTAAAGCCCCTATTATTTGGTTTGACGAGATAAATGCACCCAATGGCATGCCGCCACCAAGAGCTTTTGCAAGCAGTAAAATATCAGGTACTATACCAAAGTGTTCAAAGGCAAATAGCTTGCCTGTGCGCCCTAAAGCGGCCTGTATCTCATCTAATATCAACAAGGTGCCGGTTTCATCACAGCGTTTACGCAGGGCCTGCATATAGGTGGTATCAGGTACACGAATGCCTGCTTCGCCTTGTATGGTTTCGATGATGACGCATGCGGTTTCGTGGGTGATGAGCTCAAGATCGGCTTTGTCATTAAATCGGATAAAGCTTATGCCCGGTAATAGCGGGCGATAGGCTTGTTTAAAATCTTCATTACCCATTACGCTCAACGCGCCATGCGTACTGCCATGATAGGAGTTGTGGCAGGCTATAATTTGCTGGCGCCCGGTAAAACGTTTTGCCAGTTTTAATGCTCCCTCAACTGCCTCGGCACCCGAATTTACAAAGTATACCGACTGCAGATTTTCGGGAAGTATGGAGATTAATTTTTCGGCAAATTTTACCTGCGGGGTTTGTACATATTCACCGTACACCATCAGGTGCATATATTTATCAAGCTGTTGTTTTATGGCACTAATTACCTTTGGATTGCTATGCCCCAGGTTACTTACGCCGATGCCCGAAATAAGGTCGATATAGGCTTTACCATTGCTATCGTATAAATACACCCCTTCGGCACGTTCAAACTCCAGCAATAGCGGGAAATTTGTTGTTTGCGCGTTGTTGGCTAAAAATAACTGGCGAAGGGTAAGCATATGCCCAAAAATACAAAAGGCTTACCACTTTATGCGATAAGCCTTTTGTTTATATCTTTAATGTTGTATTAATAGGGAGCGCCGCCTTTTTGCTCATGCACCTGTCGTATCAGTTCATCGTTAAATGCACGTTCGCTTTTATCAAGCAGGCTCACCTTTTCGGGTGGTAATATTTTCAGAAAAGCTTCGGTATAATGTTTTTTAATATTTACCAGTTCGGTGTCGTATTGCAAATCTCGGTTGATCTGATCGGCACCATTAGCCTGCGACTCCGAATTATTGAGTCGTTTTAAGCGCCTTACATTCCATAGCTCATCCTGGTATTGCCTGTAGGTGGGCCAAAAACGACTGGCCTGATCTGGTGTAAGGTCTAACTGTTTGCTCAGAAACTCTTCTTTAACAACTTGTATTTTTTTGATATTATTAGGCATGCGGTTGCCCGGGTTTGCCGGGTTTTGCCTGCGGAAATAATATTCTTGCCGCATACCGGGCATCAACCGCCTTTGGGCGAAAGCGGCACAGCTTATACATGATAGTAATACTATAACAAAAATATGTTTGCTCAACTTATTCATGTTATACTATTATTTAGTGTCATTAACATAATCCTGCAGGGCAGATTTTAAACTTTCATCATTTATCGGCAAATCCTCATCACTCACCGCATGCTGGGTTTCATTACCATCAACAGTTTCCTGCAAGTAACTTTGAATATCGTTAGCCGGAACTCCCGATAGCTGTTTATGCAAAAAAGTATCTTGATGACTAACAGGAGCAAATGGTTTAAATATTACGCCGGCACCTACCATTAAAATAACACAGGCAGCAGTAGCATATTTAAACGCAGTGGTCGAGAACATCCTGATCACATTACTTTTGCGTTTCACTACTTCCTGATTAACCGTTTTATTGAGGATCTCCTTACTTAAATGGTTAAAGTAATTTTCAGGAACGGTAAAGGTATCCTCGGCGTTAACCAAAGCCTGCTCAACCAGCAGGCGGCTTTGTATCTGGCTGTTCAGGTTCTCAAAATAATTTTCAGGAACGGTAAAGCCCTGGTCCTCTTTTAAAAGCTCCTCAACAGCTATGCGGCTTTGTATGTTGCCGGCCAGATCCTCAAAATAATTTTCGGGAACAGTAAAGCCTTGTTCTTCCGTTAAAAACTCTTCGACAGCTACGCGGCTTTTTATGTTATCGCCTAAGGTTTCAAAATAGCCTTCGGGTACGGTGAAACAGTTGGGCGATCCTGTGTTTTTTAATTCATCCAATTTAACGGCCGATAAGATGCGCTCGTTCAGCCCATCGAAATAGCCGTTGGGTACTGTAAACGGGTTAGTTGTGTTAACCTGTCTAAGTATCTCATAATCATTCAGCCATTCCCTGTTTTCCATATCGCTTGTCATAATTACTTATAGATGAAATTTTGATGAAAAGGTTTAAAAACAATTTTAAATTTTAATCTTCTGCCAATAAAATCGTCTCTATTTTTTTCACCGCCAAATGAAATGAAGCCTTTAACGCTCCCACACTTGTACCCAGCACCTGCGACATTTCTTCATATTTCATATCTTCATAATACTTCATGTTAAATACCAGCCGTTGTTTTTCGGGCAGGGTGAGTATGGCGTTTTGTAGCTTTTTTTGCGCGTTATCGCCATTAAAATAGCTCGAATCGGCTAGTGTATCGGCCAGTTCATAAGCTACGTCATCTAACGAAATATTATTTTTTTGTTTCTTTTTATTCAAAAAGGTAATGCACTCATTACTGGCTATGCGGTACATCCAGGTATACAGTTGCGAATCGCTGCGAAAGCCGGCCAGGTTTTTCCAAACTTTAATGAATACGTCCTGCACCAGGTCGTCGGCATCGTCATGGTCAATAACCATGCGGCGTATGTGCCAGTAAATTTTTTGCTGATATTTATTTAGCAGCAGGTTAAATGCCTCATTCCGGGTTTTTTCGTCCTGAAACTTGCTTAATATCTCTGCGTCTTCAACCTGTGTAGGCATGTATTGTGTTTTTTTATTACTAATAGTTATTTATGGCTTTTTTTGATGTACCATCAACTACTGCCACTAAAGTAATTAATATTTTGCTTATCGCAATATTTAACAGCGATTACTCACCCGATCTGCGCTTCGCTGGATCACCCTCTCTTCGCCTTCGGCGGAAAGAGGGAATTAAAAAAGCGATAAACTAACCCTCTTTCCGCGCACGGAAGAGAGGGTTGACAAGCGTAGCAATGTCGGGGTGAGTTGCAGACCTGTTATCTACAACAAATCCAAAACCTGCTGCGACGATGCCTTGGTGTCAACCTTATCTATCACTTTATTAATTATTCCATCGGCATTAATAATAAAAGTAGTACGCATGGTGCCCATATATTTTTTACCGTACATGTTTTTTTCGCCCCAAACATGGTAAGCTTCCACTATGCTATGATCGGTATCGGCTATAAGCGGAAATGGCAAATTATACTTGCTCTCAAATTTTTTGTGCGATTTTTCGTCATCGGTACTTACGCCTATTACTTCAAAACCTTTGCCTATTAACGATTGATAATTATCCCTGAAATCGCAAGCTTCGGCAGTACAGCCGGGAGTGTCATCCTTTGGATAAAAATAAAGGATCACGGTTTTTCCCTTAAAATCTGATAGAGAAACAGTTTTGCCGTTTTGATCTTTCGCGGTAAAATCGGGGGCTTTGTCGCCTTCTTTAAGTGTTGCCATTATCTGTAAAAATCTGCTGTGAAAGTTGAACTGTTGTTTTTATTGTCGGCCACGGTTAACTCAAAGGTATGTTTTCCGTGAGGCAATGTATTATCAAAGGTATAACTAAGTACTTTTGTTTTAAAATCCCACTCCATTAATACCCATTTGCCATCAATTTTGCCATTATAGGTTTTAACCCCCGATAAATTATCGCCGATCTTTAAAAATATACCACGTGCCTTGGCCAAACTAACACCATTGTGAATATTTAACGGACCGATGTGCGGCGGCTCAGTATCTAACCTGATGTAAAAGTCGCCAAAAGCTTTGGCCTTTGCTTTCACATATCCATCCTGGTAAACACTGCTGTCGCAAAAACTGGTGCCCACTATCATGGCTTTATCGGCCAATTTACCCAGGTCGGCATCAGGTTTTATCCAAAGATCGTAACTGTCATGTACAGGCGTAAGGCGGTTATGTATATGGTGGATCACCGAATAGGCGCCTGCCGGTTTCTGGGCCGACGCAAAGTAGGTAAAGTCCAGGTCGTCATACAAATTGCCGGGCATAATGGCGACCTTAACCTTATCGTTGCTGAACTCATTTTTGCGATCGTAACGGAACAATGTTCCGGATGGTTTAAATTCCGCATTGGGTTGGTCCTGGTGTTTTGAACGCACCTTCAGCGTAAGCGTAGCGGTATTGCCTGCTACATCTTTAACCACATATTCAACCTCGTGCAGCTCGTTATCATTAAAATTAATGATGCCCCGGTTAATTGATTGCGGGTACAATGATATCCGGCTCCCCGGTAATATGAAACATTTTTGTATAAAGCGGTGCGATGTTAAAAAAGTTGGGTAATCAATATACCCGTTAATGGCATGGGTTTGATCGAAAGCGAAACGCTCCACCGCGAAAGTGTAAACATCCTTGCCGTCCAGTTTAAGCTGGATGGAATAAACACCATTATGATTGCCCGATGCATTATTCATATCATTGGCAGTAATACCAAAGCCAATATCGCCGCTCAGATCAAGCACATGCGGCTTTACTAAATGATAATTGCCTTGCGCGCCGCTCACTGCCAAAAATTCATGCGGTGTTTTTTCGCTGAAAGGTTTTTCGTTTAAATGATAGATGCCTATAGCGCTAATGGCTGGCGGTATCCTGTCGGGGATGGTTAAGCCAAAAAGCTGCGGGTTAATAGTTTGTTCGGTCTTAGTATCCCGTATCTCGAAGTGCGAATGCGGACCTTCAACAGCGCCGGTACTGCCGGATATTGCGATCACATCATCCTTGCAAACCGGTATTTGCCCCGGCGGCAGCGGGAAATCAACCTCAAACCATTGATGCTGATACTGATAATCGCGTACAGCTTTGGTGATGGCAGCGTTAAACTGCTTATTATGCATATAAACTGTGGTATAACCGTTAGGATGGTTAATGTAAACGATGTTACCACCGCCGCCAAACTGCACCCGCACGCGCGATACATATCCATCGGCAGCGGCATGTACCGGGTAACCGCTTTGCTGGTTGGTTTTGAAATCAAGACCTGAATGAAAATGGCTCGGCCTTAATTCGCCAAACGACCCCGCGGTACTTGGCGGCAGGTCAAGCGGGTAACGGAAATATCCTTTAGGGTATTCGCGGCTTTGTATAGGGTTTTGTGCGTGAGTTGTTAAGACGAAGGTAGATAGGAGCAGGAGGGTAGTGAGGTATTTGTTCATTAAAATATAAACAGATGTAAAATTCATTAATTGTAATTCCCCTCTTTAGAGGGGGCGTGCTGGATGGTGTTGTAGCAGGGGTGTGTTTACTTAGATGTCGGAAAACACACCCCTGCACCCCTCTCAAGAGGGGAACCGCGCGTGGCCATACGCGCCTGTTACTTGTTTACTTTACCAAAAAATCCAGCAACTTCTGGTTTTCTAGGTAGCCTTCCAGGCGGTCGCCTATGTTTACTTTGCCAACGCCTTGCGGTGTGCCGGTAAAAATAAGGTCGCCTTTTTTTAGGGTGATGTACCTGGAAACAAAAGCTATGATATACTCAAACGAAAAAAGCAGGTTTTTTGTATTTCCTTCCTGGCGGGTTTGTCCGTTAATATCCAGCTTAAAATTCAGATTGTAAACATCGGCAAACTGCGTTTTCGGTAAAAAATTACTAATCGGTGCCGAACTGTCAAACGCTTTAGCCAGTTCCCAGGGCAGGCCCTTTTCTTTATGGCGCTGCTGTATATCGCGCGCGGTAAAATCAATGCCCAGTGCTATCTCTTCGTAATAACTTGCTGCAAATTTTTCGTTAATATGCTTGCCTTCCTTGCTGATCTTTAAAACAACTTCAATTTCGTGATGCATATCTTCAGAAAAATCAGGATGATAAAAGGGCTTGTTATCTTTTAATAAAGCGGTATCGGGTTTGGTAAAGATAACCGGTATGGTAGGTACGGGGTTATTCAGTTCCTTTGCGTGCTCAGCATAGTTACGGCCAATAGCGATGATCTTCATTTATATAATGAGTGAATTTTGAATGAATGATTGAGTGAATAAGCTAAATTAAAGAATGGTTTTAATTAGCGAATGCAAAAGTAAGCATTCACTCATTCAAAATTCCATCAATCCATCATTTATAATATGGATATACGCTTAATGACGGATTCGGTACCGGCAATAACACGTATAAAATAGAAACCACGGTTTAATTTATTATTCAGCGCGTAGTTTAATGTTTGCTCGCCTGGGTCAACTCTGCGCGAAAACATGGTCAGTACATCGTTCCCCAAAACATCGACCATTTTTATGGTGACATTCGAGTTGCGTGAAACAATAAATTTTAAATTGATCTGGTCAGTTATTGGGTTTGGAAATATTTCAACGTTACTTAATATCTTATCGTCGCTTCTTGGGGGTACGGTTAACTTAACGCTTGACTGTACCCCGGGTTTAAAAGGGGGCAGTGTAAAATTAAGCAGGCTTTTTTTAGTCTTTTTTTTGCTGAAGGGATAATTAATAGTATCGTGTTTGGCTGCTTTTATGGTACCTGCAAAGGCATAGTTCATGGATATTGCCACCGCAATTACCAGTATCCATGAATAGGTGCAGGTATAAATTCGCCTCATGTGTTATTGTTAGTATTAATTTACAAAAGTATAAATAAACTATGCATCAATTTCAACAATGATTGTTTTTGTTAAGCATTTAACAAAATTTAACATAGCTGTGTTTGCAACGACATTTTAAAATAACAGGCGTTTGCATAAATTTTAAGTTGCAATCGAAATTTTTAATACTTTTGTGCGTTTTAAACAAAGATAGTGTCGCAACATAAAGATCTGCAAAAACTGACGGCCGCGGGCCTCCTCATCAGTTTAGGAATTATTTACGGAGATATTGGTACATCCCCGTTATACGTTTTCAAAGCAATTGTTGGTTTACAACCCATTTCAAACCTTTTAGTATTGGGTGGCGTATCCTGTATTTTCTGGACGCTCACACTGCAAACCACCCTGAAATATGTAGTCATAACACTCCGGGCCGATAACAAAGGCGAGGGTGGTATTTTCTCTTTATTTTCATTGGTTCGCCGCAAGGCAAAATGGCTGATAGTACCTGCAATTATTGGTGGTTGTGCCCTGCTTGCCGATGGTATTATTACACCGCCTATTACCATATCATCAGCCATTGAGGGTTTGGTGCCGCAGTTTCCACATTTGCATACGGTGCCGGTTGTTATAGCTATTATAGCCGGCTTGTTTATTATACAGCAGTTTGGCTCGTCGTTAGTGGGTAAAGCCTTTGGGCCTATTATGTTTATCTGGTTTACCATGATGGGCGTTTTAGGTATCACTTTTATAGCGCAGGATCCAACCATCATCAGAGCCTTAAACCCTTATTATGCATTTAAGCTGTTAACCAGCAGCGATTATCATGCATTCATTATTTTGGGTGCTGTTTTCCTTTGTACTACAGGTGCCGAGGCGCTGTATTCAGACTTAGGGCATTGCGGCCGTAAAAACATCCAGGTTAGCTGGGTGTATGTTAAAACCTGTTTAATATTAAATTACCTGGGCCAGGCCGTTTGGTTGTTACAGCGTAACGGCCAGATCATCAACCTTAATCTGCAAAACCCTTTTTATAAGATCATGCCCGAGTGGTTCCTGATATTTGGTATCGGGATAGCTACTGTGGCGGCTATTATTGCCAGCCAGGCCTTAATTTCGGGCTCGTTTACTTTAATTGCCGAAGCGGTGCGGTTAAATTTATGGCCTAAGGTGCGCATCAATTACCCAAGCGAGCAAAAGGGGCAGTTATATGTACCAAGTGTTAACTGGCTATTATGCGCCGGTTGTATTGGTGTAGTGCTGCTGTTTAAACACTCTGACCGTATGGAAGCCGCTTACGGCTTGAGTATTACAGTGGCTATGCTCATGACTACTATCCTGGTTTCCAAGTTCCTAAAAAAGAAAAAATTCCCGGATTATATCGTCAACACATTTTTAATTATATACCTGCTGATCGAAGGCACATTCCTGGTAGGTAACCTGAATAAGTTTGTTGATGGTGGCTGGTTCACTTTAAGCATAGGTACTTTCCTATTCTCTATTATGTGGACCTGGCACACCGCCCGCAGAATCAGGAACCGTTATGTTAAGTTTATTGAGATCGAAGATTACTATAGCATCATCAAAGAATTAAGTGAGGATGAAAGTGTACCCAAATATGCTTCGCAACTGGTTTACTTAACCAGCGCCAACTTCAATTCAGAGATCGAATCGAAAATAGTTTATTCCATCCTGCAAAAACAACCCAAACGCGCCGATGTATATTGGCTGGTGCACGTTGATGTGGTGGATGAACCCTATAAAAAAGAATACGAGGTTGACTTTTTGGTGCCTAATAAACTTATTAGGATCGACTTTAAATTGGGTTTCCGTATTGAACAGCAGATCAACCTGCTTTTCAGGCGTGTGGTTGAGGACCTGGTTAAAAAGGGAGAGGTAGATATTACCAGCCAATACACCTCATTGAACAAACACAAAATAGTTGGCGATTTTAGATTCGTGGTTATTGAAAAGGTGCTTTCGCGCTCGCATAACCTGTCGTTTTACGAAGGCATAGTGATGGGCTTTTACAAATACCTTAAAAAGATCAGTTTGTCAGAGGAACGGGGTTTCGGGCTTGACCTGAGCTTTGTAACTATAGAAAAAGTACCACTGATGCTTGCCGCTCCCGAAACGGTTGAGATACACCGGATCAGCTAAAAGAAGAAACAAAATATATTCCCATAGAGACGCAATAGCTTGCGTCTCTTTTTATTTATACCCTTTGTGGACTTAATGTTAAATTAATATTTCTTCAATATTAATACAGAATGTTGTAGTAGGTTTGCGGCAATTTGTAACTATAGATGAAGCGGATACTAATAGTTTTTTTTTGTATATTTTCTTTACAGGCCAATGCCCAGTTAACTGATACGATAAAGAAGGATCTGTTAACCGCTCCGGATACGGTTAAACGCTTGCACTCAAAACCCCTGGCACTTGTACTGCCGGCCGCGGCCATTACTTATGGGGCTTTATCGTTTGTTATTCATCCCATACGCCGGGTTGATTATTATGTGTATAGCGAAACTCAAAAAACCAACCCCACTTTCAAATCAACCGCCGAAAGCTATTTTCAGTTTGCGCCTGTGGCGATGGTTTATGGTTTAAACCTGGTTGGTGTTGAAGGTAAGAATCGATTTATTGACCGTACCGCTTTATTAGGATTGTCGGCAGGTATTTTTGGTATAAGCGCCAATATTGCCAAACATGCCACGCACCGTTTACGACCTAACGCCGGAGATAACTTATCGTTCCCCTCCGGGCATACGGGTACCGCGTTTTTAGGGGCTGAGTTTTTAGCACAGGAATACTCAGAAAAATCACCAATATATACAGTTATCGGCTACAGCTTTGCCGTTACTACAGGTGTATTCAGAATGTATAACCGCGA